>SFMJ01000107.1 GCA_004553095.1 Bacteroidales bacterium | reverse complement strand
TAGGGACGTATATGCCGTAGGCTGCATTGAAGAATGTAGCGGCAATCTGAGAGGCTTGCTTTTGCGACACCGTTTCCCCGCGAAGATCGAGGGGTAGGATAGCTGAAGCGACAGTCAGCCAAAACAACAATATATACTTACAAAAGCGAATCATAATAAGATAACGCAAAAAGGGGGAAGAATATTGTTGGAAATAGGAGTAAGGAGTGAGGATTTTGCTCGCAAGCGAACATGCGAAAACGAATCCGCGCTCATGTTGAACTAAATAATTATGAATTATGAATAAAAAAGAGTGTGTCGGCGGGGGCTGACACACTCTTATTCTTTTGGATATAATTGGGATTACTTTTGATCTTCGGGGAGGATGTTGGGGAGCTCGAGGCCGATGTTTTTCTTCTTGTCGACGCTCTTGAGGACGAAACCGAGGAGGAGAGCAACTATGCCGAGGCAAGCGAGCATCACCAAAGGCCAAGTATAGTTATAACTAATGGCGGCAGTTTCGGCAGTCATAGAGCCGTTGGCTACAGCCTGGACGATATCGGGATTGGTCTTATCGAGGATCTTACCGATGAGCATGGGGAAGAGCCAGAGGCCGATATTCTGGATCCAGAAGATGAGGGCGTAAGCCGAACCGATGATCTTGGCATCCACGAGCTTCGGAACGCTGGGCCAAAGAGCGGCGGGCACGAGAGAGAAAGAAGCGCCGAGCACGAGGATGGTGAGATAAGCCACCACTACTCCACCGACAGCAGAACCCTTGAACAAGGGGAGGATGAAAGCGAAGGTGAGGTGGCAAGCGATAAGAAGGAGGGATCCGAGCACGAGCATCGAAGCTGCTTTACCCTTATAATCGACGTAATTACCGAGAATAGGAGTGATGCCGACAGCCAAGAGGGGGAATACGGCGAAGATGGCAGCAGCCGACTGACGCATATAGCCCATATAGCAATAGGCTACAAGAGCCACAATAGCGAGGCAGAGCATCGAGATCTTCATAACCTTACCCTTGCAGAAATTGCTTGCAAAAGAGGCACCGGCTACTACGATCATGATGACATATTGGATCACGGTCACCATGTCAGATGCCCACACAGAGTCGGCGGGCAATTCGGTGAAAGTGAGGTTGCATTGGAGCATATTCACAGCATACTTCTGGAAGGGGAAGATAGCGGAATAATAGAGAACGCAAAGGAGAGCCACCACCCAGAAAGCCCAGCTTGAGAGGATCTTGCCGAGGTCGCTGATACGGAAGGGATCATCCTTTTCTTCAGCCTCGCCGCTCTGCTTATCGAGAGTGCGATCCATGAAGAAATAGACGATAAACATGATAAGTGCGATAAGGAGGAGCACCACGCCGAAGGCAACAGAGCGAGAAACGCTGACAGTGCCACCGAGATTGGCGAAGAGGGGTGAGAAGATCATACAAGTGGCAACGCCGAGACGTGCGAGTGCCATCTCCGAACCCATGGCGAGCGCCATTTCCTTACCTTTGAACCACTTCACAATACCACGGCTTACGGTGATACCTGCCATCTCGACACCACAACCGAAGATCATAAAGCCGACGGCAGAGAGTTTGGCAGAGGCGGGCATACCCTCATAGAATGGAGCGATGCCAAGTTCCTGGAAACCCGGGATATAGTTCAGATTGTCGGTGAACCAACGTTCGAGACCACTACCTATGAAGGCATCGGTCAGAGCATAATAATTGATATAGGCACCGATCAGCATCACCGCGCCCGAGAGGAGGGCAGTGAAGCGAACACCCATCTTGTCGAGGATGATACCTGCGAAGATGAGGAAGAAGATGAACACATTAAGGAAAGTCTCCGATCCCTGCATAGTGCCGAATGCGGTGGAATCCCATCCGCGAGTAGACTGGAGCAGGTCTTTGATCGGAGAGAGGATGTCCATGAAGATGTAAGAACAGAACATGGCGAAGGCGAGGAGCGCAAGCGCGGTCCAACGAGCCCAGGCCTTGTCGCGCAGCAACTCCTTGGTTGGGGCGACAGCATATACGTTGTTATTTCCCATGATAGATATGATGTTTTTAATTATTTACTTTTATCATCCTTGGCACTCTGAGCGACGGAAGAGACGAGTTTTGCCAACTCCTGAGGGTCAGCGCCGACGAGACGAGTCACCTCCTTACCCTCAGCATCGAGGATGATGAAGGTAGGCATAGCCTCTATATTATATTGTCGGGCAAGATCTTCATTCAGGTCGACATCGACACTTTTGAAATTGATGACATCGCCATACTCACTCTTCAACTTATCGAATAGAGGAGCAATCTGTCGGCAAGGGCCGCACCAAGTGGCGAAGAAATCGATCACTGTCGGGCGAGCGGCAGTGGAGTCATTAGCAACAAGAGAGGATGAAGATGAAGCCGCAGCAACAGCGGTGTCGACTGCCGGCGTGGAGACGCTATCCTTCTCACTCTGCTTACTTCCACCTGAACAAGAGGCGAATAGAACGAGAGCGAGAACCACAAAAGGGGAGCAAAAGTTTGTAAAAAGATTCTTAATCATAATCAAAAAGAAGATATTAGACGGCAAAGATAATGATAATTTATAAAATCCACAATAAAAACGGGCCTGTATATAAGCAAAAAAGGCAGCGTTTATAGCGCTGCCTTTTGGGTAATCCACATATAATTGGATTAGTTGATCTCCTTATTATGTTCGAGGAGGAGGGTCATCGAGGGACGGTCGCAGATTTCAGAGGGGCCGAAATACTGGATCGGGCCGGGATACTGATAGAGAGTATTAAGTGCGAGAGTCTCGCGCATAGAGGCGAACTTGAGGTAAGGACGACCATTGAGGTTTACCAGAGCCTTCTGGATTACAGGCTTCATTTCACCCTTACGACGCTCCATGTTCATCATCATGGTGATAGGAATACCGCCGGCGATCCAATTCTCAGAGGGTTCGGTGAGGTTGCGGACGCTCGACATATAACCGGTAAGACCGGCATTGATGAGCATAGCAGCGTTATAACCGAGAGCGTAAGTATAGTCGGCATCGAAGTTGGTGGGGTCAGCGCAACGGCCTTCATAGCCGAAGAAGTGGTGCTGAGCGTTGAACTTACCGCTGTACTCGCCGTTGGCAGCCATTTCCTCGAGGCGTTTAGCCACCATCTCAGAGAGGAGGCTTTCAGTCTCGATGAGAGACACCTGCACATTACCGTGGCTATCGCGGTCGAGGCTAAGCTGGAGGGCGATATTCTTGGGGAGGCTGTGGTAGAGGGCGGCATTGACGGGAGAGAGATAAGAGTGAATGCACTCGAGTTTCTCCATTTCTTCCTTGTCAGCCAACTCGTCGCTATGCTCCTCGATTACGTCGTTGAGTTCGCTGATAAGAGCCTTCATAGAGGGGATAAACTCGATAAGACCTTCTGGCACGAGCACAGTACCGAAGTTCCAGCCGAGTTTAGCGCGCTCAGAGATAACGTAGCAGATGTAGCTTACGATATTGTCGAGAGTCATGCGCTTAGCCTGGATTTCCTCGGAGATAAGGCAGATGTTGGGTTGAGTTTCGAGAGCGCACTCGAGGGCGATGTGAGAAGCAGAGCGACCCATGAGTTTGATGAAGTGATAATACTTCTTGGCAGAATTACAGTCGCGCTGGATGTTACCGATCACCTCGCTATATACCTTGCAAGCGGTGTCGAAACCGAAAGAAGTCTCGATCCATTCATTCTTGAGGTCACCGTCGATGGTCTTGGGGACACCGATCACCTGGACATTAGCACCGATATTCTTGTAATACTCGGCGAGAACGGCAGCGTTGGTATTAGAGTCGTCACCACCGATGATCACGAGGGCGCGGATGTTGAGTTCCTTCAAGATCTTGAGACCTTCATCGAACTGCTCCGGTTTTTCGAGTTTGGTACGACCGGAACCAATGATATCGAAACCGCCGGTGTTGCGATAATCCTTGATGATACCGGCAGTAAGTTCCATGTATTGATGGTTGATGAAACCGGAGGGACCCATAAGGAAGCCATAGAGGCGGTTCTCCTTATTGAGATACTTGAGACCATCGAAGATACCGCTGACCACGTTGTGACCGCCGGGGGCTTGGCCGCCGGAGAGGATGATACCTACGTTGAAGGGTTCGTCGACGCGAGTGGGAACATCATCATGCTCAAACTCAACAACGGGCATACCATAAGTATAGGGGAATAACTCCTTGATTTCTTTCTGGTTAGCCACAGATTCAGTAGCCTCACCTACCTTAACTTTTACCGATCCTTGGAGGACTTTAGGAAGTTTAGGCTGGTACTCAGCCCTAACCTTCTGAAGTGCACTTTTTTTCATAAAATTATATGGGTTATTGTCATATTAGTTTCTGGATGCAAAATTAATGAAAATATTGCATTATTTGGTCAAATAAGGTCAAAAAAATGTTAGTGAGAAAAATTTTTCAGGAACTTTTCTGCATTTTCGAGATCTTGGGGAGTATCAATGCCTATTGTGGGGAAAGAAGAGATGCCGACATTTATCACGAGACCATTCTGAAGCCAGCGGAGTTGTTCGAGGCTTTCGACGGTTTCGAGTGGTGCGGGAGGGAGAGAAACGATCTTGGAGAGGGCCGAGGCGCGGTAGGCATAGACGCCAATATGTGAATAATATAATACTGCACCTTTTCAAGCCATATCTGAGTCGGGGTATTTCTCACGAATGGGATAACGCTACGCGAGAAATAGAGGGCTCTACCCTGCTCGGACATCACCACCTTGACGAGGTTAGGGTCTTGGAGGGCATCGAATCCGAGAGCGGGGTCGAAAGGACGAGCCAAGGTGGCAATTTCGGTGTCGGGATTTTTCTTGAAGATATCAGATAAAGAAAGTATCTGACGTGGGTCGATGAATGGTTCGTCGCCTTGTACATTTATGATAACATCGGCATCAGAGCGGAGGTTTCGATACGCCTCCTCGACACGTTCGGTGCCACTGCGATGTGAAGATGCGGTCATAACGGCATCGAAACCGGCATTTCTGACGGTTTGGGCGATAAGGTCATTGTCGGTGGCTACGGCAAGAGGGAGGCCTGTTTTGTCAACTTGACGGCAAACGCGGATGATCATCTCCTCGCCGCCGATTTTGGCGAGGGGTTTGCCGGGGAATCGAGAGGATTCGTAACGTGCGGGTATAAGGACTACGAATTTCATAAGAGTAAAAGAGAGTATCGTTAAAGAGAATAATTACGGATAACGGGATGTATCAAAAACAAGAGGATGTATCAAAGCGACTTGATACATCCTCTAATTTGTTGGAGGTTCCAACCAGATTCGAACTGGTGTAAACGGTTTTGCAGACCGGTACCTAACCACTCGGACATGGAACCATTAGCTGATTGCGAGTGCAAAGTTAGCACATATAAATGAGAATTGCAAATATTTCAGAGAAAAAAGTGAAATAATTCTTACAAAAGGGTGAATATAACGTAAAATAGGAGTAAGAGTGTGGGGCAAGAAGAGGATGTTATTGATATTTTTTGTAGATTTCTATGCCCAACTGCTTAGCCTTTTTGATATGTTCGGGGTTGGAGGGGTCAACGCCATACTTGGAGAGAGGAGGCACTACGACCTTCGTACCGGGAGTGATACGATCAGGATGGCCGAGGAACTTTTGGTTTTCCATATAGATATATGGCCAGAGATGGTAGTTTCCATAATGATCCTTAGCCATGGTGGTGAGGTATCTTGTTTTTGTGATAGTGTCGTAGAGGGGTGAGTCGGAGGGCCTGGTGTTGACCTCGGGAGTCTCGGTTGCTTTTTGCTCGACTTCCGGTTGGTCAGGCTCAGCAGACTGATTGGCTTGTTGGGCAACGACCGACTGATCGGTTGCAGGATCGGCAGAGGATTTGGCGTCAGCGGTGACGGCGGAGGGAGTTTGCACTTGATTGGTGTGCAAAGATTGAGAATCACCGATGTATAGGAAAGTTCCGTAAATGATGAAAGCGACAAAGAAAGCGGCAGCAAAACCGACGAGGAAACCGAGCCAGAAACGACCTTTGGCAGGTTTCGGGGAAGTTTCTACGTCAACAGAAGAGTCTTCGTCGACGGGAGAAGTTTCTTCGTCGACGGGAGAAAAATCTTCACAAACTATTGAAGATGTTTTCTCGTCATCGGGAGTTATGGTTTCGTCATCGGAAGATGCGTCTTCGTCATCGGAAGATGCGTCTTCGTCATCGGAAGATTTATTATCGTCATCAGAAGGTTTAGACAGATCAGAGTCAGAATCATCGAAAACATAAAGGGGAGAGTTATCAGCCTCAGGTTGTTCTGAGTGATTGGGTTCGGGCTCGGGTTGTTCCGATTCCGAGTTGGGTTCGGGCTCGGGTTGTTCCGATTCCGGGATGGGTTGGTCGGGGGCATCATCGGGGTCTGCCTGATCGATGGTTTCCAAATCATCGAGGGAGACGTTGTCGTTAAGTTCAACAGTTTCGAACATTTCGAAGGGTTCGTTGATGATTGCGGCAATCTCCTTGGATGGAGTGAAAGAGACCTTATAATGAGCGGGGATCTCGTGATCTTCACCGGTGGAGACGTTTACACTCTTTCTGGCGCCGACCAAAGTAGTTTTGAACACGCCAAAATCTTTGATTTTGACCTGTTCACCATTAGCCAGAGCGGCGGAGATGGCGCCGAAGAACTCCTTGATAAAATCTTCCGACTGCTTTCTTGAATCGCCGGTATGTAGAGCCAAAAGTTGAGTCAGAACAGGAAGAGTAATTTTTTCGTTCACGAGATTCGAGATTAAGAGGTTACTGTTTATTGACCTTTTGCTTAAGGAGAGTAGATGGTTTGAAAGCCATAGTCATCTTGGGGGGCACGAGAATTTTCTTACCGTTGGAGGGGTGGATAGCCACTCTTTCCATAGAGTCGCCATCCTTAAGGTGAGATGCGATAACATCGGAAAGGGACTTGATAAGCGAAGCCACCACCTCGGGGTCGCGATCGAGTCTATCAGCCACCAAATTATTGAGCGTTTTTGTATCCATAACCACAAAATTAATAAAAAACGGGGATGAAAGCAAAAAAAAATTGAAATTCATCCCATGTAATTAGAGAAAAGGGATAGAGAGGGGATAGAGTGCGCTCTATTGCTATTTGATGATGACGTGGCCGAGGAGAGCTGCACCAACACCGAGCAGCAGGGATAGGGAGATGTAGCCGAGAGCAGTGAAAGGATGTTCTGACTGGAAGAGGAGAAGGCTTTCGTGGGAGAAGGTGGAGAATGTGGTCAATCCGCCGCAGATGCCGACAGTAAGGAAAGTTTTCATCTCCGGGGAGATGGAGAAGATGTTATGATCGACGCAGGCATAAACGAGGCCGATGATGAAGCAACCGGCGATATTCACGAGGAAAGTATGCCAGGGGAATAGGACGAAGAAAGACACCTCCTCAGCCGACGAAGCGAGAGATGTTAAAGAGGATCGAGAAGCGAAGAAATGAGAGACGAAGAAGCGGATGGTGCCGCCGATGCCACTACCGATAAAGGCAGATAACAGAAGTTTTAACATAAGGGGAAAGGGGGTGGGTATGAAAAAAGCAGAGTGAGGGGGGCTCACTCTGCTTTTTGTGGGAGGGGTGATTATTTAAGTTTTAAGACTTGACCTACTTTTATTTTGTCGGTTGATTCAAGACCATTGATCTTGCGGAGAGTTGTAGCAGACATGCCGTAAGAGCGAGCTATCGAAGAGAGAGTATCACCGGTCTTAACGGTGTAAGTGGTGCGTTTTTTCGAACCGCTTTGATAAGTGTTTGCTCTGTCGTTATTAGCCACAGTGGTGGAAGGGGCATAATTACGAGGCTGGGTATAAGTCTGCTTGGTAAATGTATAAGTATCGGTATGAGTGGTGCGGTTAGCGAAATCGAAGATAGCGCTGGGATTGATAGCATAACCCATAAAACGAGTTTCGAAATGGAGGTGAGGACCTGTGCTACGACCTGTGCTGCCACCGAGGCCGATTGGTTGACCGGCTTTCACTACCTGATTAGGCTTAACGAGGTGGCGGTTGAGGTGGCCATAGACTGTTTCGAGGCCATTAGAGTGGCGGATGATGATGTAATTACCATAACCGCGAGCCTCATAATTGGTGAGACGCACCTTACCGGAGAAAGCGGCATAGATGGTATCGTTGGAACGGATACCGAGGTCGACACCCTTGTGCATACGACCGAACTTGGCGCGATAACCATAGTTGGAAGTAATAGGACCCTTGCAAGGGATACAGAAGTCAGTGACATCGATTACTTTGGAATTGGGGACATCAGACTCCTTGAAAGGGTTGACGCGCTTGCTATTCCAGCCCTCGGTATAGATATCGGGTTCCGGCTCGATATCATCCATAAGGTCGAGGAAAGTATTCTGCTCAACGAGTTTTATTTGGTCGTTGGTTTTAGAACGAGAGGCGAGGAGTTGTTTGTGTGCACGAGAGTGCTGATCGCCACTCGAGATATGTTGAGCCTGCAGACCTGTTGCACTGAGAGCAGCAACGAGCAGAGGCAGTAAAAACTTCTTAAACTTTAACATTACAACACAAATATTCAGCCATTAGAGGAATAATGGCATCAGGGTTAAAAGAATAGTTGAAAGAGATCGATTACATCTCGTCGTTCTCGTAGATAAAAGAGAGTGTAGCGGGGGTATAATCGAAAACCTCTTCAGGGCGGAAGAACCGATTGATTTCGATTTCAGCATTTTCGACAGAATCGCTGGCATGGATGATGTTGAGCGAGCCACTCATGCAGAAATCACCGCGGAGCGTACCGGGAGCGGCTTTACGGCCGTTGGTAACGCCGGTCATTTCTCTGAAGACGCGGACCACATCAACACCCTTCAGGCACAAAGCAATAACGGGTGAACACATCATCGAAGCAGCCAATTTGGGGAAGAAGGGCTTATCGACAAGATGAGCATAGTGCTCACGCACCACCTCCATGTCGAGTTGGATCATCTTCATACCGCAAATGATAAGCCCCTTACGCTCGATGCGGCTGATTACCTCGCCGACAAGGTTGCGAGCAATGCAAGAGGGCTTCAATAATACTAATGTTTTCTCCATTTTAGCTTTAACAGTTCTTAAGACTTTTTGATTTGTAATACTCAAAGGTATAAAAAATATCGTAGAAAAAACAAATAAATCACAGAAAAATTTTGGGTGTCACATCAAAACCGACTTCTTTTACACACTCTCGAAAGCAAGTTATAAGTGAGATTAGCGTAGATTACAGCCACAAAAAAAGTGTTAAAAAAAAACTTGCACACATTTTGGGATGTGTGCAAATTTTGATATTACAAATTGTTAACAAATGTTAATTGAATATAACTATCTAAATTTGCCCCACTTAGGGTTTGATTTTATTTAAATGGGGTTGATTAGTCTTTAGATCGCGTTGGATGTTAGAGCGCGTTCCTTAGATAGTCATTTTGTTTACGGTTTGTCTTAGCAGGGATAAGTTTTCGAGGAGCACTTGCACATGGTCGAGAGGGATCATGTTGGCGCCGTCGCTTTTAGCCACAGCGGGGTTTTGGTGGGTTTCCATGAAGAGGCCATCGGCACCGGCAGCAATTGCCGCCTTAGCGATGGTGGAGATGAGTTGTGGTTTGCCGCCGGTGACACCGGAGGCGCTGTTGGGTTGCTGGAGGGAATGTGTGACATCGACGATAACGGGGCACTTACACATCTCCTTCATAACGGGCACGCCACGCATATCGACCACGAGGTCGCCATATCCGAAGAAAGTTCCACGCTCGGTAACAGCGACATGAGGATTGCCTGACTGTATCACCTTATCGCAGGCGAAAGTCATCGACTCGGGAGCGAGGAACTGCCCCTTCTTGATGTTGACCATCTTGCCGGTGCGGGCAGCCGCGATCAACAGGTCGGTTTGGCGACAAAGGAATGCCGGTATCTGGAGCACATCGACATAATCGGCAGCCATCTGCGCCTCTTCGGCGCTATGGATGTCGGTTACGACAGGGATATGGAACGTGTCACGGACCTTACGGAGCACTTCGAGGGCCTTGCGGTCGCCGATACCGGTAAAAGAATCGAGGCGGCTACGATTGGCCTTGCGATACGAGCCCTTGAATACATAAGGGATATCGAGATCGGAAGTAATCTTGACCATACGCTCGGCGATGTCGAGAGCCATCTCCTCTCCCTCGATGACGCAGGGACCGGCGAGGAGGAAGAAATTGTGAGACTTACTTGAAGAGAGATAAGAAGTTATATCATCAAACATGATTATAGTGGGTGTTGGGGGGATGATTATAGTGAGTATAAGGTGAGGAGAAAGTTGAATTATTCTTTTTGGGTTATAATCGAATGAGTGGCACATAGGGCATAGAGGGCTGCACTCTCTGTGCGGAGACGGGTATTTCCGAAGGTCACCGGAGAAAACCCGGCAGCAAGGGCAGTTTCCACCTCCTCCGGGGAGAAATCCCCCTCCGGACCGATGAGGATCGTAAGATCACGCATACCGTCATAATCGACGGAGAAATCTCGACGTTCGATAGAAGGATCGCAATAGCCCATATACTTGACTTGGGAAGTATCCGAAGCGATGAATCGGCTGAGCGGCATCAATTCCACCAACTTAGGCAGGTGAGCCTTGAGGCTCTGCTTCATCGCAGAGATCATTATCTTCTCGATACGGTCACGTTTCACGACATGACGAACATTGCGTTGGCAATCCACGAACACCAGACGGTCGACACCGATCTCGACAGCCTTCTCGGCGAGCCACTCCATACGATCCAGATTCTTGGTAGGGGCAACAGCGAGGGTGATTTTGGGCGACCAATGGCGTTCCACATCGCGTCTGTCGAGGATCATAACCGAAGTATGCTTGGGGTGAGCATCGGTGATCTCGCACTCGAAGAAATGCCCCATGCCGTCAGCCACGGTGATATGATCGCCCTCACGCAGACGGAGCACACGACAACAATGGCCTGACTCCGTCTCCGAGAGCACGCCGGTGGACTCAATATCGGGGCTATAGAAAATTATCATAGAGAATCGGGGTAAGACTTATCAGATCATTTCAGACTTGGCAACGCCGGGGTCAGTAGCCTTGGTGGCAGGTTTGCTATCCTTGAAAATAATCCAGAAAGCCACAGCCACTACGAGGGCGTAAGCGGCGAAGATGAGCCAAGAATTGCGCCAGCCCTCCAACTGAGCGGCGGGCAAAGCATCCGGGCTGACATTATGATTGACGATAGCCATAGCGGCGAGAGTACCGATCGTAGCACCGAAACCATTGGTCATAATCATAAAGAGGCCCTGGGCACTACTGCGATACTCAGCGGGAGTTTCCTGATCGACATAGAGGCCGCCCGAGACATTGAAGAAATCGAAAGCGATACCATAGACGATGCAAGAGAGTACGAACATCCAGAGACTACCGGCAGGGTCACCGAAGCCGAAAAGACCGAAGCGGAACACCCATGCGAACATAGACATAAGCATCACACCCTTGATACCAAACTTCTTGAGGCAGAAAGGAATAAGGAGTATGCAGAGAGTTTCACTGATCTGCGAGATGGAGATAAGAGCATTGGCATTCTGAGCGGCCCAAGCATCAGCGAACTCCGGGAGGTCCTTGAAGAAGGAGATATAGGGATTGGCATAACCATTGGTGATCTGGAGGGAAACTCCGAGGAGCATACTGAAGATAAAGAACACAGCCATCTTCTTCTGCTTAAAGAGGAGGAAGGCGCGGAGACCCATTTTATCGATCCAATTGCCCGACTGCGGAGTTGTGGAGACGGGGCACTTAGGCATCGTGAGGGCATAGAAAGCCATGATGACACTCAGACCGGCAGAGACGAAGAGTTGCATATATGTGGTTTGGAACTTGGCATCCTCCGGACCCACGAAGTTCACGAAGAGCATGGCGCAGATGAAGCCGATGGTGCCGAAGATGCGGATTGGTGGGAAATCCTTGACCGTATCCATGCCGGCCTTGGAGAGTGCATTGAAAGCCACCGAATTGTTCAAGCCGATAGTGGGCATAAAGAAAGCCACCGATATGGAATAAAGCGAGAAGAGCCACGCGAACTCGATAGTCTCGACTTGGGTGCAATAGAAAGCGGCACTCGCCATAAATATAGCGGCGATGAAATGGCAGATGCTGAGCATCTTCTGCGCCTGGATATACTTATCAGCCAAAATACCGATAAGAGAGGGCATAAAGAGCGAGACTATACCCTGAACGGCATAGAACCAGCCGATATTTGAGCCCAGACCTACATTAAACAAAAAATTGCCGAGAGAAGTAAGGTAAGCACCCCAAACGGCGAACTCCAAGAAATTGAGGAGAGACAATCTGATT
>SFMJ01000106.1 GCA_004553095.1 Bacteroidales bacterium | reverse complement strand
AGTCCGGAGGCGTTGCGCAATATTGCCTACGACATCATCGTGTGTCACACAGATACGCCAAAGGATTTCAGCGCCGTCAACTTCATCAGGGCGAGTGCCGGGATAGATATCAATGACAGTCGCGAAGCAAATGTCAACAAACTTCTGTCCTACTATATCTTCGAGACCGAAGAAGAGCTGAACGAATACCTGCACTCGCAAGGATTTGAATTGGACGATGTAATAGCCAAAGAGACACTGACGCTCTCCACTATCGGCGATGTGATCACCAAGCATATCATCGACCACTGGGTGGAACATCTGAATGCCACGGCACAACTGATAGTGAAGAGCCTGCCGCATGCCGACGAAGTCGTATTTATGCTGGTCAATCTCTTCAACAAATTGAAAGTCAGGAAGAAGATATCGGAGAAGATCACCCGATATACGGAGATATTCTCGGAAAACGAGCAGCCGAATGCCATCGGCGATTATGCCGCGCTGACGCTCAATAATTTTGTAAGCAGCGTAGGACGCAACTATATGTCAGACAACGAGATCAGCGATCTTAAAGTAAAGGCATCCGAATGTCGACTTCCGGTAGACTTCTCACCGAAAGGGTGGAATAATGTTCGCAAGCCACAGCCGCTGATAGAGACCCTCAAAGTATTCGATGAGTCAGCCACAATCATCAATCAAGGTAGAATCGATATCAACATATTGCGACAGTTGCCCTTCTGGAACAACTACCAGCGTTGGGAAAACTTCGTGATTATCGGTCTGATCTACTCATCAGATATAACACATTGCGATCCTGTATGCAATGAGCAGGTCAAGTCACTAATCGAACGTTCAACACCGCTATATACACACTAAGATGGATAAGCATACATTTATAGGGAAACGCAAAGTCGGGAGCACCGATATAAGTGATTTTACCGACTTCCAAGGGATAGGTCAAGATCCTCTATATAAGCGCTATGACAGTGTCAACAGCATTATAAAGAGGACGATTGACCCACGCTATATTCATTTTCTTGCGGCGCCCAACTATTCCACTACAGATGATGCCGTGAATTGGTATATCGACGAGTGGAAAGAGACTCCGGAGATATTGACACGCTTGGAGGGAGAGCAGAGGGTAAAATATCAGCGCATCAAAGATCAGACAGTGGCACACTACAAGCAGACACTCAACAAACTCTCGGGCGAGGATCTGCAGGTGATGGCATGTGCTCTACGATATATAGATGATGATTTCATCTTCTGTTGCGACGGGAAGGTTTACCTCTTGGCATGGGGCATGACTCCAGACACTCGCAAGCATATCAGCAAGGGCGAGCTCGTGCATGAATCGCCGTCGGTAATCAAACACAAGGTTACCTTCGACGTTGGAGAGCATGGCGCATTGACCACGAAGATCTCGGGGCATACAGCACTTCGGGAGGGGACGGTGATATCCGTCAACGACCTGCCGGCAGTAGAAGCCAACAAGGGATACACATTCAGCGGTTGGGAGCCGAATCCTGTCGGAGTGAAAGTGACTTCCGACATGACATTTACGGCAAAATATAGCGAAGCGATACCGGTGCCGCCACCGATACCGACGCCACCGCCGCCACGCAATGTGACCTGTCGATTCAATGCCGGTGATAATGGCTCATTGTCAGGTCAGACTGAAATCACCAAAATAGTAGGCTCCACCCTGATGCCCCATGAGATACCGGTGGTAACACCCCGTAAGGGATATATCTTCAAAGGATGGGACTTCAACCCGGTGAACTTCTTAATGAACCAGGACAAGACCTTCAATGCCATCTACGAGAAGAGACTCCCATGGTACAAGAGATTCTGGCTATGGCTGACATCCAGCGGTTTCCTCAAATGGTTATTGATTGGCCTTGGGGCACTATTGCTATTGCTGTTATTTTCCCTGCTGTTCAGGAATTGCCATGGATGTCGCAGAGCAGTGAATGGAGTCGTGGATATGGATCGCATAGTAAATGCGGCAGGCGATACTATCGACAACAACGGAGCCGTGAGACCAATAGAGTTGGTAGATGGCAAACTACCTGAAGACTCGACGATCGTCGCACCGGTCAGAGACGAAGAGGGTGCATTACCCCCGATCGTACGCCAGCCGGGCGTGCCGGCAGTGATTGGCAACCGCTTATTCCTCTTCTTGGAGGATGAGAACGACAGTGTTGATGCCCTTGCCGCCGACTTCAAGAAGGCATATCCGGGCGATCAATACAACATCATCGGTTATGACAGAGAAGTCAAATTACTCTTGATTCAGATACCTGAGAATGAACGAGATGAGATACGCAAGACGATCAACTCACGCATCCCTAATCACAGGTTTCTGGTATTCGACGAAGAGGTGTATGAGCTGAACGGTTTCACACCCTACGCGACAGGATCGACGCCGGGATGGCATCTCAAGGCTGTCAAGGCACAAGAGGGCTGGCAGATCACCCAAGGAGATCCGACGGTGACAGTAGCCGTGGTGGATGATGGCATCGATGCGAGTCATCCGATGTTCAAAGATCGCATCGTCAATGCCTACAACATCTATACGCAAGACAACAGGCTGAGCAAAGGAGTCGGACATGGCACTCACACGGCAGGTCTTGCAGTCGGCTCAACCCAATATATCAATCAGGGAGCAGCCGGCATAGCACCTAACTGTCGACTGACTCCTGTGCAAGTGATCGACAACGGCATGTGTCCCTTGTCGGCATTGGTGGCAGGTATCATGTACTCAGTCCATAAAGGGGCAGACGTGGTCAACATCTCGATAGGGCCATCATTCCAGGGGCTTAATGAGATGCCGGTAGATATGCAGAGAGAGATAGCCCGGACACAATTCAAGAATGTAGAGCGACTCTTCATGCGAGTATGTTCGATAGCGACACGGCGGAATTGCATTCTGGTGTTCGCGGCAGGCAATGATGATATTCTCTCGAGCATTCCGCCGGAGAATCGTTCACAGGTAGCTATCGCGGTAGGCGCAGTCGATCAGAATCTCTATCCTACCGACTTCACCAACTATGGGCCCTGCACGGATATCTCCGCCCCGGGCAAGGATATCTACTCCTCCTTCCCTGTACAGAGTTTCAGCAGTTGTGACGGCACGAGCATGGCAGCGCCGATAGTGACCGGCACGATAGCCTTGATGAAATCGCTGAAACGGGATTTAACAGTGGAGCAAGCGCGCAATGTGCTCTACAAGACCGGATGTGATGTATATGGCTATATGCCTCCAATGGTTCAGGTGAATTTGGCACTTGAGGCAGTGAAGCGAGGAGACTTTAGCGCCCCCGCTCCCCGCACATTAAGACCTGTGCCGGGAGCCGTGGTGGATGATTTGGGAGGAGATGTACCCTCATCGTGGGTGGATGTTGGCCCGACAGTCGGTATCATCATCGGCGATCCGGTCGGCACGACAACGGTGGTCGACCCTGTGACCGGAGAGGTCATTACACCCGTCGACGGCACTACTCCGCCGGCAGGAGATGTCACAACTCCGGGAAGAGAGACCACACCTCCCGAAGCGGCTGACGAATCTACTCCCGCCACTCAGAACGAGACCGACTATGAGGCTATCAGACGACTCATCGCCAAGTATAAAAAGAAAATCAGTGAATTGGAGGGACAACTCCCTGAAAATAAGAAATAATGAACGAACGACTTAAATTTTCCTGGGGACATATCATTGCCTTTGTGGCTCTGATCATTGTGAGTTATATCTCGTTTATGGGATTCACATATCTCACAAACGGCAACTTTATGACAGCCTTGATAGGGATGGCTGTCACAGATCTGGTCTATATTCTATTCTTCATCGGGGCTCAGCAGATGAAAGCCTCCGGAGTGAAGATGAAACGCAAGATTATGTTCGAGCGATTTTTCATATTCGGTTCGCCGATCATATTTATTCTCGGCATGATTTCGATGTCACATTTCTGGACTGTAAGAAGTCATAACGATGAAATCGTGAAGACCTTCACCGGATCGATCAACAACTCCAAACAGCTCTTCGCCGACTATGATGGATATGCCCAACAGCGTATCGAGACATACGAGCGAAATCTTAATCACATCATAGCAAATAAAGGCACAGATCCCGCTATGTTCAAGAAAGCGGGCTTCGAAGAGGGACGCGCCGGGATCCAGAAAGAGAATATGATCTTGACTCTAAAGCTTCAGCTATTGTCGCAAAACTATGACACATTGAAAAATGAAGCGATAAAATGGATCGACAATGCCTCGCAAGGCGCGAGCACCTGGAATGTCTTCCTCTTGGGTAACACTCGAGAGATCAAAGATGCACTCAACGATTGGGAAAATCAACTAAAGAGTTTCTCCGCTAAAGAGATGACCAACGAAGCCCTCTGCGGCGAAGTGGTCCACTTCGAGAGTAATGGTGCCAAGAATGCGATAGAGGGAATCGAGGGCCTGACGGCATCATATACCAAGCAAGGCATTCCCACCCTCTCGGCGATAATCTATGGAGTTATCATCTACTTGATGCTAATCTTCCCCTACCTGATCCAAGAGCGCCACACCAAAAATGTGTATCGACTCATCGGCACCGAGAATAGCCGAAAGAGGGGAAAAGGGAAAGCCAAGAAAGAGCGTCCGGTCGATGAAGAAACAGATCTTGAAGAAGAGACTGACGACAACTACGAACAGGGATCAAATCATAAGGTAAACAATGATTTGAACTTGGAAGAAGACAACGACTTCCCGACATTCTAATTCTGCTAATCCACATTCCTTAAGAATATGGCAACAAAGAAAGAACTAATCAACAATCTATGTGAATATAGCGTGGAAGAGGTGGCACAAGCGATTCGCGAGGGAGTAGTAACTCTCTACGAACTGAGCAAATCGGGGCACTTATCCCCGTTGATGCGCAGGCGAATCGAGCAGAACTTGGCGAAAAAGGTTGAGCCAACGCCGGCGGCAGTTGAGACTCAGATAGTTAATGAGAGTCCGGCATCGATCGGCACGGCAGGAGCTACAGGCAGTCCTGTGGCAGAGTCGGCGACCGCGGCAGAGTCTAAGACTATGGCTGAATCGACAACTGTAATCGAGCAGTCACCGGCTTTAGAGACACAACCTGTTGTGGAGACCCCAATACAGCAGGAGAGTTATATCACACCGGCGGGATCGACCTATCAACCGGCATCCTTAATACAATCAGAAGTGATATCGCCGGCACCGATAATCCAAGAAACGCCGGTAGTGATGCCATCGGAAGAACCCATGACGATGCCTCAGACGCCACCGCCATACTACGGAATGCCGTCAGAGCCGATGGCTCAACAACCAATGGCATATCAGCAGCCGACGCCCACTCAGCCGATGTCGCAACAACCGATGTCATATCAGCAGCCGGAAGGCAATTCCGACTTCGTATTCAACGGCGGAATGTTCAAACGCCCATTCTCATTCCGTGGGAGAATACGCCGCACTGAATTTGGGCTGACACTTCTCATCTACGTGTTATGGTATATATTTTCATTACTCTATTTCGGAAGTAATACAAATATCCCATTGTTCTCAATATTGTTATCATTATCCTTTATTCCGGTGACATGGGTGATGATTGCACAGAGCGCAAAGCGATGTCATGACCGAGGGAATTCAGGATGGTATCAACTTATACCATTTTACTACTTCGTACTGCTATT
>SFMJ01000105.1 GCA_004553095.1 Bacteroidales bacterium | reverse complement strand
TAAAAAAGAGAGTCTATTCTACTGACACAAATCTAAGACAGACCGCTAATTACCAGAGAGTTACGCAATGGAGTCTATAATAAATAGATATTCATTGCATAAACCCATGTTGCAAATGTAGGAAATATTTTTTAAACTTCCAATAATTTTTGTATTATTTTTTTGAAATAAAAAATCGAGAAAAACTATCAAAAAGAAAGAGAATGTCGCAAATCGCCTCACAAAATTATATAAAGTCGCAAACTGACGATTTTTTAGTCGAGATATGGTATTGTATAATAATATTGAGCAAATATGATGTAAGAGCGAGAACTAAAATTGTGTTATCATTGCTTGCACTACAATAGTGTTATCATAGCGCCTTCGATTTTGGATAATCTGCCGGTGATTTGCTCTTGGAGGTCGAGGGGGAACTCAGCGATGATGCCACACATATTGTCGAACGACTTTTCGAGGACCATAATTTCGGTGTTTGCTTTGATGATTTTCATGACTTGGTCGGCGGTTTCATAAGAGAATTCGACCTTGATACGGCACATTTGTCGGCACTCCAACTTGCCGGCATCTTCAAGAGCGAGACGCGCAGCCTCGCGATATGCGGCAATAAGGCCGGAAGTACCGAGTTTGATACCACCGAAATATCTTACGACGATGACAATGAGATTGGTAAGTTCAAGGCTATTGATCTGCCCGAGGATAGGCTTACCGGCGGTGCCGGAAGGTTCGCCATTATCGTTGAGTTGCCACTCCTTGCGATCGGGTCCGATCATATAGGCCCAGCAGACATGACGGGCATCGTGGTATTCGTTTTGATACTGTTTGACAATAGCCTTAGCCTCGTCGGCAGAGTTGACCGGCAAGGCAAAAGCGAGAAACCGGCTCATTTTCTCGGTATAGCGAGCAGAGCCGGTTTGGAGAATGGTATAATAAATGTCCATTAAGATAAAGTGAATAAAATGGGAGACTACCCGAAAATATTATCGAGTTGGTCGTCACTCACGGGATAGAAGAGCATACCGGCTGCAACGGAATCGGACTTTTCAGCTCCGAGTTCTTCGCGGACGATAGCGAGCGCCCAGAGGAGTGCGGAAGATGGGCCATTAGCGAGAACGAACTTATCGTCGCATACCACCTTTTCATCTTGATATGAAGCGCCATAGAGGAGATGTTCGAATCCGGGATAGCAAGTAGCTTTGCGACCTGCGAGCATACCTTCGACGCCGAGCACGACACCCGGAGAAGCGCAGATGGCGGCGATACGGCCGGACTTAGAAGCTGCTTGACGCTTCAAGAGCCCGATAAGTGGTGCGAAATCATGGAGATTGTCGGCACCGGGGAGTCCTCCGGGGAGGATGAGCCATGCCGGGTCGGCGAAGAGGGTCGAATCGAAGAGCACATCGGCATTGACCTGAATGCCATGAGCTCCGGCTACGGAGAGACAATTTGAGATGGAGACCGTCTTGACCGGCATGCCTGCTCTTCTTAACACATCAACGACAGTCAAGGCTTCGACCTCTTCGAAGCCATCGGCAAGAAAAACAAATGATTCTCTCATAGGCTAATAATTTTTTGAGTGTGATACTAACTGATAGCAAAAGCTAATCTATAGTTGTAAATTTAGTAAAACATTTGATATTATCAAAATAAATATTGAGAAAATTGCAAAATTTCTTATAAGTGTAATGAAAAAGTAGAGATTTTTATTTGTAAATTTGCGACAACAACCAAAAGAATGTAAAAAGTATGAGAAATAATGTTAGGCAATCAGGTATGATGACACCTGCAATAATAGTGTCGGCGATGGCAGTGATACTGGCATCGTGTGGTAAAGAATATCGGAGCAATGAGGGTATGATCTGGCACACTTCATATCACATCACATATAGTAGTGATCGGGATATGGGAGATAGTATAATGGCAGCCTTGCAGGAGGTGGATCGCTCGCTCAATGTATTTGACGAGACATCACTTGTGGCTCGAGCTAATGTCGGAGACTCGGTAGAGGTAGACCGTCATTATATTCGGGTATATGAGAAATCACGGGAGATCAATCGGCTGAGCGGGGGTATGTTTGACCCGACACTTGGGCCACTGATCACTGCGTGGGGATTTGGCAAGGGTCATAAAGCGACGTCAGATACTCTTCGCATCGACTCACTGATGCAGATCGTGGGTATCGGCAAGACGCGTCTTGAGGGTAATCGACTGGTGAAGGGAGATCGGAGAATAGCGTTTAACTACTCGGCGATAGCCAAGGGATATGGGTGTGACTGCGTGGCTGAGATGTTTGAGCGCAACGGCATCAGCGACTATATGGTGGAGATAGGTGGAGAGGTAAAGTGTGCCGGGGAGAGTCCTACGGGTCAAGGTTGGCGCATATCGATCGACCGTCCGGTAAGGAGCGAGGGAGTGGATCACAGTTCACAATGTGTCATCGAGGTGACAGATAAAGGTATAGCGACATCGGGCAATTATCGCAACTTCCACCAAGAGGGTGGCAAGATCTATGGGCATACGATCTCGGCGAAGACGGGTCGACCGACACTGACAGATGTGCTGAGTGCGACAGTGGTAAGTGCAACAACGATGGAAGCGGATGGGCTTGCCACGGCGATGATGGCGATGGGTTCAGAGCGAGCCAAATCACTTGCCGACTCTCTGAAACTGCCAGTGATGCTGATCCTCACAGACACGGTGGTATGGCAGACTCCGGAATTCGATAAATTAATTAGGAATTAGGAGATAGGAATTAGTAGTTAGGAGATAGGAGATAGGAATTAGGAGTTATATCATCTTATTAAAAAAGAGGAGTGGCGATAATCGCTACTCCTCTTAATATTAAAATATTACAAAATCGAATTTCTGCTAAAAGCAGTTTTTTTTCTTAGTTAATCTTCGGCTTGATCGAGCAGGGCAATCTTCTCTTGAAGTTCTTGGATGTCTTGCTTTAGATGCTTGATCTTATTTTCCATCTCCTTGAGCATAGAGTTTCCTGCGTTGGATTTGATGCTGAAGAAGCCCATATTGTTTTCGATGGTCTTGAGTTCGTTCTTGCGGCTTTCGCAGACACGGAGGAGACGATCACGTTCACGACCGATCTTGTTTTCATCTCCCTTGAGTTCGGATACGCGGCTCTGGTAGTTGGCCATACGGTCGCGAGCTTGGCGAGAGTTGTAAGCGTCATAGAGAGCGTCGCAGATCTTACGATATTCTGCGAAGATCTTATCCTTATATTTAAAAGGAACGAAACCAACGGCCTGCCAATCACTTTGGAGTTGCTTGATTTGGGGCATCACCTCGTTGCGGTTGCCATCCTTGGGGAGGGCTTCAAGAGCGGCGATGATGGCACGTTTCTTATCGAGGTTTTCATTTTCGACTTGGTGGCGCTCCTTATTTTGGCGTTTACGCTCATCGAAGAAATAATTGCAAGCGGTGGTGAATCTCTGCCAGAGGGCATCGCTATGCTTGCGGGGGACGCTACCGATAGTCTTCCACTCAGCTTGGAGTTTCATCACCTTGTCGGTGGCAGTCTTAAGGTCGGTAGTATCCTTGAGAGCTTCAGCCTGCTCGCAGAGAGCGGTTTTCTTCTCGAGGTTTGAGTTCAAATCATCCTTAGCCTGCTGGAAGAATTTGGTTTTAGCCTCGAAGAAATCATCGCAAGACTTACGGAAGCGGCTATAAAGGGCATTGTTGGCTTTCTTGGAAGCGAAGCCGAACTCGCGCCATCTCTTTTGGATGTCGATGATCTTATCGGTGGCGGCATTCCAGTCGCTGAAAGTCTTGAGGTCATCGAGAGAGATAGCCTCGATTTCGACGCAGAGGGCAGTTTTAGCCTCCTCATTGGCTTGTTCGGCAGCCTTACGCTGTTCGAAATATTCTTGGTGGCGGCGATTGATGACAGTAGAAGCGGCTTTAAACTCCTCCCAGATTTCCTCGCGGATTTCCTTGGCAACGGGTCCGATGGCACGCCAGCGATCGTGGAGGCTCTGGAGAGCGCGGAAAGCAGCGACAGGATCAGACATGGCTTCGAGAGCCTTAGCCTCATCGATGAGGAGACGCTTGGCCTCAAGATTTTTCTTGAAGTCGAAATCGCGAAGTTCCTTATTAATCTTCAGATTATCGTAGAAACGCTCAACGACGCTTTGGAAAGCCTTCCAAATTTCAGTTTCGGCAGTAGCGGGGATATCCTTGATAGCCTTGAAATCCTGCTGGAGTTGTTGGAACTCAGAGAACTTGGTGTTGACATTATCGATATCACCGGCAATTTCCTCCATCGAAGTGATAATTTCCTTCTTCTGTTCGAGGTTGGCAGCGCGGCGTTTTTCGTCAGCTACGAGATAAGCTGCACGTTTTTCTTTAAAATCAGCATATAACGTTTTGAACTCATTTTCGACTTCATCGGGCTGAGCAGAGAAATCGGAAGGGGCATTACCTTCTGCCACGAAACGGTCGAGAGCTTCAAGATTTTCGCGGCTTTTGATACTAAAGAACACTTGTTTGAGAGCAGTGACTTCACGATGAGCCTCCATATCGTCACGTTCGATGATATCCTTGAGGGCATCACGGAGTTCCTCTTTGGAGAGGGCATGGAGACGTCTTAGTTCGGCCTTGGCGTCGTCATCTTCGCGAGCGATAACTTCAGAGATTTCGGCACACTCGGCATCGGGATCAGCTACAGGCTCGACGGGTTCGGCTACTTCGGGAGCGGGAACAGGCTCAGCAGCAGGTTGGACATTGCTTTCAACAGCGTTTTCAGCCTTAACAGGCTCGGGGGTTACAGACTCTTCCTTAGGGAGGGCTGCTTTTTCAAGTTCGTTCATAATCGTTATGATGATGATAGTAAATATAACGTGGATCTTTAATCAAAATATCCAGAAGAAATGGAGTAAAAAAGATCAAAGATCGAAATAATTGCCAAATATATAACAATTTATTGATTTAGCCAAAAGAAAAATAAGAGAAAATTCACTTAATCTACTTTCGCAGAGATAATTTTCACATCCTTTTTGGGTCGATCAGCGACACCGGTCTCAACATTTTGGATAGCTTCGACGATATTCATACCCTCTACGACTTCACCGAATACGGTGTATTGGTCATCGAGGTGAGGAGTACCACCGACATTGACATAATCGTCGATAAGTTGCTGAGGGAGAGGCTGATTGGGGACATTCTTCTCGGTGATATCAACGAGAGAATTTTTGAGAGAATCGAGGGCTTGGCGGTCGCCTGACTTTTGGAATTGGCGAATTTCCTCGATATGTTGCTTGCAGAGGCCGTTGAAATAAGCTTGTTTGCGTTGGAAATTCGCTTGTTGTTCCATTTGTTCGAGAGAACGTTTCGACTGCTTCTTACCGACGACGATATAGAACTGAGAGCCGGAGCTACGGCGTTCGGGGTTGAATTGGTCGCCGGTACGTGCGGCAGCCAAAGCGCCATACTTATGGTAATGAGCAGGATATTTGATTTCAGCCTCGAGGGTGTAACCGGGGTCACCATCTCCGAGCATAGTGGTGCTATCGGCGGTTCGGGAGTTAGGGTCACCGGCTTGGATCATAAAATCCTTGATAACGCGATGGAAGATGAGGCCATCGTAATAACCCTCGCGCACGAGCTTGAGGAAATTATCGCGATGGATGGGGGTATCATCATAGAGTCGAATTTTGATATCTCCCATAGAAGTGTGGAGAGTAACCATATTCTCAGCCACGGCAGGTGTAATCATCAACAAGAATTATACATAATGCAACATGGGTTATATCAGATAGGGGAATCGGGGTAAATTCTTTTATAGATACGACGGAAATTATTGTCAGACTCCTTGAGGGAGTCAATTCTATCGCGATAATCCTCGCCCCAGATAGCTTCGAGGAGAGACCCGATATAACGATGTTCACGGTCACGATCGATAGCACCTTCGATAAGAGGGGATAGCCAAGGTGCGAACTTCTCACGGTCGAGAGCAGAGAGATAACGGGCAGTACTTGCGAGGAACTGGCCGGAGGTATCGACGCTACGAAGTTTACCGATCAATTCGGAGAGTTGCTCGGTGTCTTGTTCACAATGGTCGACGATATATTGATATATTTCGAGACCTTGTTGTTCAAGAGAAACTTGTTTATCAGCCATAATCAAAAAACATAAAAATCGGAGAAGAGAGCGTCCGATGATGATATAATCAGATGATTAAAGAATATAGAACGCAAATTTAAGAAATAATTTAAATAAAGAAGGTATAAATGATATGAAAAAATTGTGAAAGCGGAATAAAAGCGTTAAATTTGCGTCATAAAAGTAAAAAAAGGCAGAGATGAGGTCTGTCGCTCTATGCTTGTCATAAAGAGGAAAGTCCGGGCAACGCAGAGCATCGCATTTTCTAACGGAAAGCCGGCGGCGACGTCGGGGATAAGGTGACAGAAAATGACCGCCTCGAGCCAACGGGTCCGGGGTAAGGGTGAAAAGGTGGGGTAAGAGCCCACCGGTCGATATGGTGACATATCGAGCCGCACTTCCTGCGAGTTGCAAGGTCAAATATACCGGCATCTAAGGGCTGCTCGTCCATTGTCGGGGGGTAGACTGCTATAGCGCGCCGTGCAAGCGGCCGCAAAGATAAATGACAGACACTCCATAATAACAAGGAGCACATAACCCGGCTTATATCATCTCTGTCGACACAACAAGGGGATGTCTCAGAAAGACTGAGGCATCCCCTACCCTATTATATAAAGATATTAGAGCGTACGCTCTAAAGATGGCGAGAAGAGAGGGTAAAATCAGGAAGTGGAGAGGATGATATATGGTAAGAGCGCGTTCCTTAAATTTTTGGGGTCGTAGAGGCGGATATTTTTGAGCAGATTTTGAAAGTCACAGCGGGCGCAATGCGTGCATTGTAACCGATG
>SFMJ01000104.1 GCA_004553095.1 Bacteroidales bacterium | reverse complement strand
AACGTCATTTTTCCCTCAAACAACTCCCTTACCAAGTAAGTCTTACCTACTCGGCGCCTTCCTTGCACTACAACAAATTCCGGCCTCCCGGAATTATAGATGTCTATAAGTTCCTGCTGCTCTTTGCTTCTTCCTATTATGATTTGGGCCATAATTTAATCTTATTTTGCCACAAAGATAGTAAAAATATAGATTGCGGCAAAATAAGATCCGAAAAAACGGAATAAGTGGTCATTTTCACCACTCGGAAAACGGAATAAGTGGCTTTTCTCTTGCTAATACTTCCGGAATTAGAGCGCGTTCCTTAGAGCGCGCTCTTATCTCAGTGTCTGTAACGACTATTCTGTTGACGACTTTCTATCGTTGGCCGATGGATTATTCTGCTATCGGCTCGGATGGGATGGCTGTAGTGTCGGCAGGTTGTGATATGATGCTGTCGGTCGGCACTTCTATTGTTTCTTTAGTTTCCGACTCGATGTTGTCGGTTTCGATCGATGCCAAGATCTGTCGACGCTCTTCATCGGGGATGGCATATTTCGACGATGTGGTGAAGGATACTATATCATTACCCTCCTGAAGATTCACCTCTCGGTCGCGCTTGCCCGGTATGACGATCACAGGCATGCCCGGCTTCACCAATTTGACGAGTTGAAGGATATTCTTATTAGTGAGTCGGATACAACCATGGCTCACCCTACCCCCTATCGAACCGGGAGCGCAAGTGCCATGGATGCCGATCTGGGTGGTAGTGGGGATGGAAAGACGGATAAAGCGAGGGCCGAACTGTCCCTTCTTCTTCGATGTTCTTCCATTGTCGTCGGTAAAGAGCCAATCGGTGCTGTCGTAGATCCCCTGCACCGAGAAGAAGCCCTCCGGAGTGCGGCAGTCAGCCTTGCCTCGCTTTGTGCCATAATTGCGGGCACATGCCATGCCGTATGACACGATCTCATGACCATAACGATTATAGAGGATCACCTTCATCCTCCCCTTATCCACCACGATAAAGCGAGAATGGGAACTATTCACCAATCGGCGAGCGTATGAGGGTGATGACTTGGCGATCTCGGCGATAACGCCCGACATATACTCATCGCGATGCCCCTCCTGCTCGAAGAGGGCGATGACATCTTGCGGCACATGATCCAAGCGCTCCGGCGGATCGGGCAACGTATCTGCCGGTGCTGTCACACTATCCTTGGGGAGTGTCGTTGTCGTGTCGGTCGAGGTTGTCGTGTCGATAGCAATGATGGTATCCTGTGATGACTCCTGCCGATGTCCCGAACAGGATGCCAACGAAATCACTCCGACCGAAAGGAGGATGATAGAAAGGATAAGAAACGAACGTCTCACTTCAAAAAAATTTAGGGGAACGCGCTCTATTGAACACGCTCTAAGTTAATAACATCACCCAATCCATAATAACGCCACCCAATCCGCTTGCAAAGATATGACAATAAAACCAAACTAAATATAAAACAAAAAACATTTTATTTAAAAATAAAGTTTTTTTTTGCTACTTTTGCTTTTGATAAATAATCCGACAAAAAAAGAGGAGTCCGACCCCGGATGGTTCGGACTCCTTTTTTGGATCTTGAGCGGAATCGGGGGATTCCGCTCAAGATGGGATTTTATTTGATCACTACCTTGCGGGTGGTGACGGTCTGTGTCTTCTTGTCGAATGTGCGACAGAGGTATACTCCGGCTTCTGTCGGCTGGCAGATCAAGCTGATACCATCGACAGTATACCATCTCGAGTCGTATCTCTCCTCAGCATTCAGGTCATCGATGCGAGTAGTGTCGCCGAACCCCAATACGAGGGGTGAACGGTGAGTGCCGATCAGAGCATCCTCTACGTATGTCAGAGTTACTTCGGAGACAAATATCTCGCCATCACGAGCCATCTTGAAGTACAATGTTGCAGATTCGTCGCCGGGTACGGTGAAGTAAGCATAGCCCTCATCGTCGGTAAACTCGACAGTGCGGCAGTCAGTGTCGTCGAATACACCGACTTCATAGCCGATGGCGGGCGAGCCTTCCCACAATATAGAGGCTACGATACACATATTGGTAGGATAGATATGATAGTCGATCGGAGTGAATACACCCGAAGCCTCTTCTCTCAGAGGAGCGGCATTATAGCTTGAAGGAGCGACAACGGTCGGATATTCGAAGCTGCGATCTTCGGTAGTGGTGCTCTGGAGCATATAACCCTGACCGGGAGTAAGCGCCTTGAGCGAGCCATTCCATTCATATCCATCATACATAGCGAAACCGCGTTGAGCCTTGATCAGGTCGCCATTCTGCGGGTTCATACCGGCGAGAGCATCGCCGAGATTTGCCTTCTGCATCGAGTTGTAAGCGATCCAGTTCCAGCCGGGCTGCAGGGTGATGGTGCGCTGCTCGGTGGTGAGGCGCTTACCGATCACGTTCAGAGTCTGCGGATTGGTCATACGGACTTGATACATCGAATGGTTGTCGACATCAAATGGTTTACCGAACACCACGCCATCTTCCATCGTTACGAACTCAGATTGGTTCTTGACGATATCAGTGTTGGCGGCAACGGGACTGAAGATCTTATCGACACCCATATCCTCGGCGTGAACATAGAATGATACCCAGTTCCAACCCTGCACGAGGTCGCGAGTCTGTTCGATCAAATCGATAGCATTCAGCAGAATCGGCGAAGCGAAGTTGCCATATACCTGATTGTCGCGGAATGTTATCTCTTGCGATGTAGAGAGATCGGGATACTTGGTGCCGGTGCTGTAATCGTAAGCATAGAATACTACAGGCTTGCCTGCATCTTCAAAGTTGCCATAGATATCGAGCATCACGAAGTAATTGTCATAGCGAGTGCTATATACAGGCTTGGTAACACCGCGACATTCACCGTCGATGAATACCGCCACCATATCTTCGGGATCGTTGGTCGGCTCGCCGAGTATCGAGAGTGTGCCGACGAGGTTCATCGAGCTCTCGAAGTCGGCGGGATTAACGCTCCAAGTAGGCACGTCGCCGGTGACAACGAGTCTCACGGAGAGGGGAGACATCAGGTCATCATTTCCGGTGAGATAGAGAGTCTCCTCGTAAGTGCCGATAGCCACACCGGGAGCCACATCGAATCGGATTGTGGTCGTGGTGAGTGGTTCGGCGACACCCTCTTCGATGTCGGCAGAGAGCCAAGCGGGGATGTTGCTGAGAGTCCATATCTGCTGCGTACCGCCATTGTTGGTAAACGAAGCATCTACATAACCCGCCTCATCTACATGCTTGCTGATGCTGATGGATGAGTTATCCCAAGTGAGTTCATTGCAATTAACGAAAGCGCTCCAGCTTACCGGCAGAGAGCGGTTGCCATTGAGGTCTTGGACAGACTGAGCAGTGAAGTGGAGAGTGCAGCCTTCGATATCGGCGGCGGGCTCTACGACATTGATCACCACCTTATCGTCGCTTGCGGTGAACGTGAAGTTGACGTTAGTCTCGGTCTGCGAAGCGCGCAAAGCGGGAGACTCGTCGGTGTAGGTAAAGCCATGAGCGGACTCATATACGGCGACATTCTCTTCATTTATGAGGTCCTTGGCAGAGCCTTCGGTTACGATCTGGTTCTCACTGCCGAGCACCTTGGTTTCGAACGGATAGTAAGCCACCAAACCACCCTCATCGCCCGAAAGTCTTGTCTTGCGACGCTCCTTGATCAGGTCGGCAGAGAGAGTAGCGTTCCAGAGTCGTACCTCATCGATCGAGCCCTTGAGCATACGGTCGTAAGAATACATGGTCTCAGAGCCGTCAGAGCGGCGAGCGCCGATGATGAGGCGATCTGAGCCGGTCTGACCGATGTTCGATGCGGCGGTATAGAGAGTGCGCTTGCCATCGACATAAACCGAGACATGACCTGTGCGGAGCACGTTGAGGGCAACATGGTGCCAAGCATTGTCAAGGATAGACTCAGAGCCTGCGGCATAATCCACACCGAGTGAAGAGAGTTGCAGCTTGCCTTCGGAGTCGATCCAGAGTTCTACTTCGCCGCTATGGAAGACTTCAGCGGCACCCGACTGTTCGCCGGCACGCATCCAGAGCTCGATAGCGCAGTTGTCAGAGGACAGAGGAGCGACGGAAGCGGTCTTGATGTCGAGGTGAGAAGTACCATCGAGGTCGATAGCCTTGTTCTCATTGTCGATCTTCCAAGTCTCAGCCGCCATCTTCATGTGACGATTGCGAGCATAGTCGGTGATTACGGTGCCTTCACCCTCATTCATCTTCCAGTATCCGATGAGGTGAGGAGTGGAAGGACGCTTGCTTTGCGACTTATTGAGCAGAGCAGTCACGAGGTCGTGAGCCTCATCCCAGAGAGTGAGCTCATGGATAGCACCTGTAGCGTTGGCGCTGCCGATGGAGAGTCGGCCGAGACCCTCGTAAGCGTTGGCAGGAGTGTCATCGAAGAGGGTAACTGTAGTGCTGTCGTAAGCGTATGCGGCATTGAGCAGAGGCTCTGCACCTGCCTTATAGCTGGTGGTCAGATAGATCCACTTATTCTTGGGCATAACGCCTGTTGAAGTGTAAGTATTGCCACCGATGCCCATGGTGAGGTGACCCTGAGCGTCAGTACCGATCTCCAGTTTCTTCGTGCCGTTGCCGTGAGAGAGGATCGTACCCTCGCCGGTGACGTTGATCCATGCGTCGATACTGAAGTCGTGGTTGCTGAGCATGATGTCGGCCTCAGTAGCGGCAGAACTGTCATCTGAAGCCATGTCGAGAGCCACGTCATGCTGCACGGTAGCACCATTGAGCACGCCCGTAACTCGGAAGTTTGCCATATTAGTGAGCATACCCTTCTGGATATTCTCATTATATTGGATGCTGATCTCCTCGCCGGCATTGAGGATGCCGTCGGTGGGTTGCGGCACGCCGAGAGGTTGCGGACGTTCCATATCCTTAATCAGGGCGATCTCTTCACTCTGATTGTAAACCTCTTCATTACCGTAAGTAGCCACCGAGAGAACGCGGAAGGTATAATTGCCGTCAGCATAATCCTTCATGACAAACTTATAATTGACAGTAGCGGATTCAGGCAAGTACTCATTGTTTTGGGTCTTGTCTTCATCGCGGAGCACATACTCGTGGAAAGTAGTCCAGCTGAGGTCGCCCTGTTTGAGGTATTGCAGGCGGAATGCCTTGAGGTTGTTGTAGTTTCGGTCGAACTGGCTGAATGAGATATTGAGTTCAGCATCGTTGCCGAGCAGAGTGTTGAGAGTAGTGTGATCGAGCTTCATGGTCACAGCCGAAGATGATGGAACGAACTTCGCCGAGATGTAGACGGTGTCGGCGATCTGTTCCCAGATGCTGGTCGGGTCGTATTGTGACTGCGAAGCGAGCACGATACCGATGCTGTCGTAATCGAGCACACCGAGGTTGGTCTGTGTGAGTTGGAGAGCCTTCTCTACAGTCTGACCGCCGGGGATCTTGATGATACGATTGTCGGTAAGGGGCATGCCATCGATCGAAATCTTCGCACCATGCGGATTGCTTTCGTCGATCATCAAGAGCTTGTAATATACATCTTCGTCGATCTCCGACTTATTGGAGAGCATCAGACGGAAGTTGGCAGGTTGACCGGTCGGCACATTTACCACCAAAGGCTCGACGACGTCGATGTCGGGCACTTCGATCTGCATAGTAGCCTCCATGATCACCTCTTCGCGGTCGAGATACTTGGTTCTTACTTCACCCTCATACGGGCCTGAAGTCTGACCGGCGATCGTACGGAAGATCGGGGCGTATGCACCATAGTTATAGATGTCTACCGAGAGAGCATCATCATCCCCCTCCTCTTGCAGAGTGTATGA
>SFMJ01000103.1 GCA_004553095.1 Bacteroidales bacterium | reverse complement strand
CGAGGGTGGCGATCTCTATTTCAACCTCGGTGAGATCAGCGAGGATATCCTCAAAGATGGTATGAAGAGTTATGAGAATGGTATACCGGTCGATGGCACTTCCGACTTCATCACCGAGACTGCTTGGGGACGCGTCTCTCGCCAGACATCTCTGACCTACGCTTTCGATAATGACGCCAATACTCGCAAGCAGCAGGATGTCGGCCTCGATGGTCTCTCCAATGACGATGAGTATTCCTTCGTCACCTACAAAGATTATCTCGATATCCTGCGCGGCAAACTCTCGCCCCAGGCCATGGAGAAGATGCAGCAAGATCCATTCTCTCCCCTCAATGACCCTGCCGGCGATAATTACGGTTTCTACCGCTCGAATTATTACGACGAAATCAAAGCCGGTCTCCTCGAACGTTACAAGCATTACAACGGCGTCGAGGGTAACTCCCTCTCCCCTGATGAGGCGAATGATCCGCAATATCAGTCATCTCGTTCTGTCCCCGATGTAGAGGATATCAATCAAGATAACACACTGAATGAGTATGAACGCTATTACCAATATAAGGTGTCAATTCGCCCCGAAGACCTCGAGGTGGGCAAAAATTATATCACCGACAAGCAGGTGTCGGAGGTGTCGACAGCCGAGGGTAAGCAGACATCCGTATGGTATCTCTTCAAGATTCCTTTGACATCTCCCGACAAGGTGGTGGGTGGCATCAGCGACTTCTCCACCATCCGCTTCATGAGAATGTTCATGACCGGATTCAAGGAGACCACACATCTTCGTTTTGCTACTCTCGAACTTGTGAGAGGGGAGTGGCGAGACTATCGTTTCAACCTTAATTCGCGCGATGATTCCCCGGCTGAGGGTGAACTTGATATGAGTGTCGTCAACATCGAAGAGAATGCCGGCCGCGAACCGGTGAATTATGTTCTTCCTCCCGGTGTGACTCGCGACCAGGATAGCGGTTCGGCGCAGGCGACTCAGCTCAATGAGCAGTCGCTCGAGCTCAATCTGAAGGGCATTCAACCCGGCGATGCGCGTGGTATATACAAAAACACGTCGATGGACCTCCGCATCTACAAGCGCCTACAGATGTGGGTACATGCCGAGGCTATGGTCAATAATGCCACCAATCTCAAGAATGGCGACCTCTCGATCTTCATCCGCCTTGGTTCGGATGTCAAGAACAATTATTATGAGTATGAGATTCCGCTCGATCTTACACCTCCGGGACGTTATAACAATTATAACAGCCAGGATCGTTCGATCGTATGGCCTATCAATAACTATCTGAATCTTCCTTTCGATCTTCTTACTTCGGTCAAGACTCAACGCAACCACGACCGAAGTGCCAATGCAGAGGGGGTGGCTTACAACAAGCTATATTCGATGATCGACCCTGACAATAACCGCAATACGGTCAGCGTGCTCGGTAATCCGTCTCTCTCTGATGTCCGCGTGATGCTGATCGGTGTGCGCAACCGCTCGAATTCCGTCAAGGATGGTACGATCTGGGTCAATGAGATGAAGGTCACCGATTTCGACAATGAGGGTGGTTGGGCACTCAACACCAATGCCAGCCTGTCACTTTCGGATGTGGCAATGGTCAATTTCTCTTACCACCATGAGAGTGCCGGCTTCGGTGCCGTAGATCAGGGCATCGCTCAACGCCGCATCGACACTTACGACCAGTATAACCTTGTGGTGCAGGGTGATGTGGGCAAGATCATGCCTCCTAAGGCAAAGCTCTCTGCCCCGGTCTATTATGCTCGTTCGCAAGAGACCACCACTCCCAAATATAATCCCCTCGATCAGGATATACTCCTCAAGGATGCCCTCGATGCCGCCACCACCAAGGCAGAGAAAGATTCCATCAAGGCCTACGCCATCACTCGCAAGGTGACCGAAAGTTTCTCGGTGTCCAATTTCCGATTTAACGTCCAGAGCAAGACTCCGATGCCTTGGGACCCTGCCAATTTCACACTCTCCTTCTCGTTCAATAAGCAACGCAACAACGATCCTCTCACCGAGTATGAACATACCGATGATTATCGCGGATCGTTCCAGTATTCATATACTCCTTATATCAAACCTTGGAAGCCCTTCTCCAAAGTCAAGAGTAAGAGCAAGACTGCCAAGTTCTTCAAAGATTGGGAGTTGAATTGGCTCTTCAGCAATCTGACATTCTACACTTCGATGTATCGTCATTATTATGAGGAGCAGACACGCTCGGAAGCAGATGACAGTTTTAAACTTCCGGTGCAGGTGAGCAAGAGCTTTACCTGGGATCGCCAGTTGTCGTTGACATGGAATCTCACTAAGTCTCTCTCCTTCTCTTTCGCCAGCAACACCACCGCGAAGATCGATGAGACAGCCGGCGCCGTGAATCGTCGTCTCTTCCCCGATGAGTATCGCGAGTGGAAGGATACGGTGCTTCGCTCCTTGCGCCACATGGGTACGCCGTGGAATTACAACCAGACTTTCACCGGAACCTATCGTGCCCCCTTCAGCAAACTCCCCATCCTCGATTACCTCACCGGTTCGGTATCTTATAATTCGGTCTATAAGTGGGATAAGGGTGCCATAATCGATGACATAGACCTTGGCAATACCATCCAGAACCAGACGACATGGAATGCCGATGCACGCATCAATTTCGAGACACTCTTCAATAAGTCAAAATATCTACAGTCGATCAATAAGCGCTTCGGCAATAGCTCTTCACGTGCCGGCTCTGTCAATCGCAATAAGGATAAAGATAAGAATAAAGATAAGACCAAGAAACGCGATTTGAACGATAATAAGAAGAACGACAATAAGAAGAAAACACCGAAGGCTAAGAAGTTCGAACGTGTCATCACCTTGTCGCCCGATTCGGCTACTATCGTCAAGCATAATCTTAACAATAAGAAGATACGGATCTCGGCGCGTAAGGATAATCAGGTGTTTAAGGTCAATTATAAGGTGGTCGATGCCAACACGATTCAGATCGCCGATACCGGACGTTTCAACCTCGCTGTGATCATCACTGAAATTGTGAAGGAGGAGAAGAAGACATTCGGATCGGAGTTGGCACAGTACACCCTTCGTTTCTTGATGATGCCTCGTTCACTATCGTTCAAGTGGCGTAGCAGCCATTCGCTCAATCTTCCCCTTTATTCTCCGAATGTGGGCAATGTGTTCGGACAGTCCACCGGTTATGGACCGATGGCTCCCGGTCTTGATTTCGCCTTCGGCTTCTACGACAAGGATTATGTCGAGAAGGCACTGGATCGCGGTTGGCTCATCACTGAGACGGATCAAGTGTCGCCCGCCCTCTGGAGCAGCACCAAGGAGTTCAGCTTTGAGTTGAACCTCGAACCGATTAAGGGGTTGAAGATACTTCTCACCACAAATCTGACCGACACACGCACCGAGCAGATGCAGTTCATGTATGCTGACATACCGACCACCTTCTCTGGTAGTTATGTCCGCACGGCTTGTGCCATCTCGACCTCGTTGCGCAGTTCGAATGCCAAGAATGGCTATCAGTCGGCAGCCTTCGATAAGTTCTTGGCTTATATCCCTCAAGTGGCGCAAAGAATACAAAATTCTTATGCATCGACCACATATCCCAACAGCGGATTTATGGAGGGTAATGCCATGGCGGGTACGGCGTATAATCCGGAGGTGAGCAAGGTTAGCTCTACAAGCTCTGATGTCTTGATCCCTGCCTTCTTGGCGGCATATACCGGTGGAGATCCCGGCAAGACCACTCTCGACCTCTTCCCCGGTCTCAGTTCGATGCGTCCCAACTGGCGTGTCACCTATGATGGTCTCATCAATCTCGGCAATATGAGAAAATGGTTCAAGTCGTTCACCATCTCTCATGCTTATCAGTGTACATATTCTGTGGGTTCGTTCACCAGCTATACCAACTGGATTAAGGCGCCGGATGGTTCGGGCACTCAGGGCTTTATTCTCGATGAGACAACGCAGACTCCGATACCCTCTAGTCCTTTCAATATTTCATCGGTATCGATCACAGAGAAGTTTGCTCCGCTAATCGGCGTGAAGTTCACACTCTTCAATGACATCACTTTCAATGCCGAGTATCGCGATTCTCGTACGATCAACCTGAACTCATCTGCGGGTCAGATCGTGGAGACGACCTCCAAGCAGATGACGTTCGGCGCCGGTTATAAGATTGCAAATTTCAATAAGATCTTGAAGATCGGTGGCAAGCAGGGTAGTGTGTCGAATGATTTGACACTCAATTTGGACTTGTCGTTCAGCAACAACCAGTCTCTGATACGACGCATTGAGACGGCGTTCACCCAGGCTACACAAGGCACGAGCACCTTCTCGATCAATTTCATGGCAAGTTATGTCTTGAGCAAGCGTGTCACCCTCTCCGCCTTCTTCGACCATCAGGCGAACACGCCGCTCGTGTCCAACTCAAGCTATCCCACCAGCAACTCCAACTACGGCATAGCCGTCAACGTCTCCTTAGCCCGCTAATCCGCCTTTGATGAAGACCTATGACACAAAGTATGTCAAAGATAGTTTTAGAGCTCTAATTTGGCAGATTTCTTCTTATCGGAATAAGAGGAGGTCTTTTATGCCATCTATGTTTGAGGCCCAGTCAGTGACGAAGCGGACTATCGATTGTCTTTTTCCTACTTTTTCCCATACTGAGAATGATACCCGCTTTTTGATGCTATCTACTATCCTATTGGGGAGTATGAAGAATTGCTGATTGGTGGGGGAGTCAACATACTGCCTATATCCGCAAGTCTTCATGATTTCCTTTATTAACCCGGCATAGCGATTGCCTAAATCTCCGATTTCTTGATATAGTCCATTGCTGAAGAGCACCTCGAACTGAAGGGCTATAAGCCACCCCTTGGCAAAGAGAGCCCCATGCCTCTTGATCTGCGTAAATAGATGACTAATCTTTTCGGGGTGGGGTATAACCACAGCCTCGCCAAACAATGCGCCGCACTTAGTGCCCCCGATATAGAAAGCATCGCAGAGTCGGGCAAGGTCGGGAAGGGTTACATTATTTTCCGGCGACGCCAAGGCGTATGCGAGTCTCGCCCCATCGACATAGAGCCGAATATTATGCAAACTACATTTTCTGCTTATTGCCTCAAGCTCTGCGAGTGTGTATAAAGTGCCTAACTCTGTCGGCTGACTGATATAGACCATTCCCGGTATCACCATGTGAGGCCAGGTCTTATCTTCGTAAAACTTGCCGAGATATTCATCGATATCTTTGGCACTCAACTTGCCGTAAGAGGCAGGAATAGTCAGAACCTTATGACCGAAAGCCTCGATGGCTCCAGCTTCATGCACATTGATATGGCTCGTCTCGGCAGCTATCACCCCTTCACAAGGATGGAGCAACACATCTATCATCGTGGCATTGGTCAGCGTGCCACCCACCATGAAACGCACATCGCCCTCCTCCGAAAGTCCACAAGCATCCAAAATCAGCTTGCGAGCTCGCTTGGTATAGGCATCTTCACCATAACCTTCAGGCACAGCCTCTAAACTGACTTCGAGCAGGCGATTCATCACCTCCGGATGACCACCCCGTATATAGTCTGAATCTAAATGTAGCATAACAAAAACAAATATCCGTAAAATTAATAAAAAGAAGCCTCAATTCCAAAATTTTGCGGCAATCTGATGTTTAGAGCGCGGCAAATATGTACACCAATGCGCAGGATGATAAAGAACCGGATATGCACAAATATTACTTCTCCAAGCTCTACCGCTACAATGCTTTTCATATTCTATGGAAATGGCTTGACCATAATATGGAAAAATGGTGGGATTGATAAAATTTTCAATCCTGTATCGCACTTTGATACATCATCATTCTACCTTTGCATTGTAAACATTAAAAACACCC
>SFMJ01000102.1 GCA_004553095.1 Bacteroidales bacterium | reverse complement strand
CTTGCTGAAAGGCTTGAACGGGTGGAAATAGGGCGTGTAGTTATATTGGAAACTGCCGCGATAGTCGCTCGTATTCTCAAATTCGTTATTAGGGTCGGTATTTCTCTGCTTATTCGAGGAATAACTGAATGTGAAGTTTGCAGGGTCCCACGGCATAGGATTCTTGCTTTGAACATCGAATTTCATGCCCGAAATACTGAAGCTCTCCACCGTCTTGCGCGTCACGGCAAATGACTCAATCGAGTCGCGTTGCTCTTTCGTTGAGCACGCATCGAGAGCATCTTTGAGTAGCACATCTTGGTCAAGAGGATTATATTTGGGAGTGGTTTTCTCTTTTGAGATGGAATAATACACCGGAGCCTTGAGTTTCACTTTCTCCGGAAGGAAGCGTCCCATATCCACTTGAACAGCCACATTATATTGTCCGTAAGCATCAAGGCGACGCTCCGAGAGGCTTTGGTCAACCGAACCGAAGCCCACCGTTTCTTTGTGTCCGCCCACATTCACCGTGGCGATATCACTCATATTGAGTGTAAGACTACCCTTTGCCGCCCAGCCGCCGCCTTCGTCGAAGTCGGTCACACGTAGCTCGTCGGTCCACACTATGCAATCTTTCACTTGAGCCGAATTGTTGCGCACGCCAATCATCATCACTCTCACGTCACTAAGCGACGGGTTTCCAATCACCGTGATGCGGTTGTTTGGTCTATTGGGGTCGTATTCCGTGTAGCGAAGATTGTAGGACACACCGGCTACGCCTGCCATTTTGTTGGCATTGCGATTTTTCTTCACCGCCGTGAATAAGTCGAGGTCACAATCGAGGCGGTTGTTATCGGGCCACACAATTGACTGGTCGGTAGTGCTGTAGGTGCTGTATTTTCCCTCGGGAGTCACTTCCAGCGGTATTTCATATTCATAATAATTGTTTTTAACATCAGTTCCAAGGCGCAAGAACAACGAAACATCGCCATTTCGCAGATTTGTGGTATTATCAATTAATGCCTCATTGTGCACATGCATCTGAAGTCGCTTATAGATACGCAAATCGAGGCTCGTGTTCTTATACACGGCACGAGCATCGCCTGCCTGCAAGCCTTTCACCTCAAGAGCCATCGATTGCTCATTGAGCTGCGTCACCTGCGATTGTCCGGGGTCGACAATTCGTGTCACTCCCGGCGGCAACACATAGTTCACGGGTGTGCGCCCTGCATTCTCCTCTATGTTCACGGCATTAATCGACAGCGAGCCTTCAGCAGGAGCATCACCGCGCTGATTAAGGTTGTAATCGTAGGTGCGCCACTCGCCGCGTATAAGCTCCAATGTAGCGAATCGCAAGTGCGTGGTTTCTTTGAAGCCGGTCATAAACATTCGCACAAAGCGTATTGTTGAGAAGTCGGATATGCTTCCAACCACCTTTTCATATTCTTTCAATGGAATTTTAAACTGATACCACTCCACAGGCGTGTCTTGCCCGTTGCGCGTGCGCACCGTGGTGCTGCGCTTATCGGTAATATAGTTTTTACCTACCACCAAGTCCTCCGGACGAATGGAAATCTTGTATTGATAGTAACGCTCATATTCATTAAGCGTGTTATCCTGATTGATATCTTCCACATCGGGCACGCTTCGCGACGATTGATACATTCCATCGCCTGCCTCCTGCGACGACAAGGAATTACCCTCAGTGCCGTTGTAGTGCTTGTAGCGCTCAAGGATATTGAGCCTACGCTCATCGTAGTCGTAGCCGCGATAGAAATGATAATTATCACCTGCGGGGTCGTTGAACGGAGAGAACGGGTCTTCCTCCATAGCCGCTATAGTTTCGGGAGCAAGTTGCTTGCGCAATTCTTCGAGGAATTTAGAGTAGGAAGTGTGGGTGAACTCGGCTGAATTGCCAAGCCCGTCGAGTCCCACATCTTGCAAAATGCGTGAGCCGCTCGAGTTGTCGAAAGCGTATGTCATCGACGTCTGCGTCGATACCACACCCCATGCCGTTTCCTTGAGATATGTGTTATTTCCGTCGATAGGTAATCCGTTCTCATAGGATTTGTAACCATCTTTCAGTATATCCTCGCTCACCTCTCCAAGATTAAAGTACAAGTCACCACCTTCGCGATTCGGGTTAGTTTCATCGAGGAATGGGTCCATAAGCCAGAATTGGATATACTCCACATTCGATGTTTCGAAGTTGGTGTTATCAAGTTTACGCATCATGCCGCCCCATCTCTTCTCAGGATATAGGAGCGAGCCATCGGCATCGATATTATCGGTGTCGAGGTTGTAGGGTCCACGCTCGCGAGGATAGAACGAAACGTTGAGTGTCTGAATCCAGTTGGTCTCACCGTATGCCAGGTCGCGGTTGGGGAAGAGCTCATTGACATAGACCTCGCGGATATATGGGCTTGACATCTGGTGCGGATCATTCTTCAGATATCCGGGGAGCATATTTGAATTACGCTGAGTCCATGCGCGGTCGATATAATACCATGACATCAGGGCACGATTCTTGCCGTAAGCCACATCATTGGAATAAGCAGCCTCGGGGAAAAGTGCATCGCCTGATCCATCGAATGGTGTCGATGCCAAGAACCAGGAATAGGGAGAGCGAAGGTCGATGGCGGTATGAGTATTTTCAAAATCGTCGATATAGCTGGAGCCTTGATTGCTGCCTGACTTCTGCTTATGAGGCACAAGCTGGGCGAACTCGGCATTGACCTTGAACGACGAGGGGGCGGTGGCATTGATGGTCGGCACCTTGTTAAGCAAGTTGGTGAGCCATTGAAAATCCTTCTTATAGCTGAGATTGGCGCCCCACATTGTGTTGTTGATAAGCTCGTCGCCGAGGTTTACCTTCTCGGTGAGTGCCTTCTCTGAGAAGTTGAGGATTGTAGCGCCGATGGTGAAATCCTTGTTGAAAGCATATTGAGCATCCAGCCCGAGGAGTGTCTTCCGTTGCATTGAGAAGGTGGACTGGTTCTCGAGGGTGACGCTGACATTAGTGCCGGAGTCGATGATGCTCTGATTGGTGATGGTGACGATACCCATCGAATAGTCGACGGTATAGTCGGAATTTTCGGTCAGCACTACTCCACCTGCCATAACCACTACCGAACCGCGAGGCACATTCATGGCGTTAAGACGAATCTGAGCCCCGTTGGAAGCTTGATACTCACCGGTGAGAGCATATTTATTCTTATCGGCAAACTGCCGAGCCACGACGAGGGTCGAATCGTAGAGCTCCTTATAGACGTATGGTTTGGCGAGGGCCGGGTCGCCGATCTGCTTCTCGAGGTGAGAACCGAAGGGCTCGGTGACGGGGAAGATGATTCGACCGTTGGACGACTGCACGGTATACCCCTCGATATAGTCGAACTGACCATCGGGGTTAGACTGCTGGTTGGAGTCGATACGGTCGAGGTTCATCACCTGCAAGAGGGTCTTGCCGTTGGCATTGCCTACAGGGAGGTAGGAGATCTCCGTACCGGTGGAATCGCTCAAGAACTTGATGTTCATCTTGAAATTGCGATTCTGCAACTGGTAGGCGCCGAGCGAATATACATTCTTCATCATCAGCTTCCAGAGTGGAGTCTGAGTGGATACTGTCGAAGCTCGTAGAAGTTTCAGATAGATTGACTCGCTGGAATTGCTGACATCGGAAGAGAACTCACCGACTTGATACACCTTGCCATTATAGGTGTACTCGTAGGCCACGGCGAGCACTTCATCAGTGTTGAGAGCAGACTTGAGCGAGATATAACCGAGGTCGGAATTGAGGGTATACTCACTTTCGCGAAGGAGACGACCCGATTCGACCTTTTCGAAATCACGACCACCCTCGATGCCGTATGCGCGGAGGGGCTCGAGTGCTTGCGACACTTGATTAATATTGCGCGCGGCAGGATATTCCGCTTTGATGACATCCAAAAGATTGTTCGACTGATTGCAGGGATTGGTATATGAATAGTTGGGCTGCCAATATGTATTGGCCATCCGCTGGTTTTCCGCCAAGTCTGTGAAGCCGACGAAGTTCCTGGATTCGTTGTAATTACCGCTCTTATTGGTGACCCAAACCTCGATACGAGTGATCTTCACGCCGGAAGACACCAGTGGCAGATGGGAGGTGAAATTATCGTAATTATCGTAGAAGAATTGCGACAAGAAATAATGGCGGTTGGCATCATAATTGTCGATCTTGATATTATATTCGGTGCTCTGCACGCCACCCTGTGTGCTTACGGTCTTGGACTCAGAGTTTTGTTGCGACACGAGTCCGGTGAGAGTCAGTTTGCCGAATTGCAACTTAGCCTTCACGCCGAAGAGAGCCGTACCGCCGCGGATCAGGCTCGATCCGGTGGTCATGCTGACATTACCGGCCTCGATATTCTTGATGATTTCATCCTCCTTGCCTTCATACTGGAGTTTAAGGTTCTGAGAGTCAAACGAGAAGGTAGCGTCGGTGTTATAGCTCATATTGAACTTCATCTTATCGCCGACGGAGGCATTGATAGTGGCTTGTATCTTCTGGTCGAAGTCGAAATAGGTCTTGCGTCGATTGCGCTTGGTGAGAGCAGGGTTGTCGGTGAAATTGCTCTTGACGCCCATAGAGAGTTGGATTGATCCCTGAGTCTGGAGGCGCACTCCGCCCGGACCGAACACCTTCTCGAGGGGTCCGAGAGCGAAATTCATATCGAAGATATTGAAAGGCTCTTTATCCTTCTTCTCAAAGCTTTCTCGATTTCGCTCATCGAAATAATTGAAGAGGTCGCGATGCACTGCCATCTTATTATACTCCTCGACCGACATCATATATGGCGTAACGATATCTTGCTCACCCACCTTGGTGTGGAGCACGAACATGCCGAGTTCGGGGTCGTAGATAGCCTCGGTCTTGATGTTGGAGGGGTCGCGAAGGTCGGCGGCATACTCCTTATTGCCCATATAGTCATCGGCGGAGACGGGGATGGTGGGCTGGACACGCGAATGCATTTCGACCGTATCGGCAGGAGACTTCGAAGGGGAAACCGGCTGGGAGGGGGGTGGCGGTTTCAGTTCGCTCTTGCGATATTGAGGCCGAGCCCAAAGTGTGATCAGCAGCACCGAGAAGAACACCGTGATCAGAGTTATGTAATGGCTACGACTGAAATGCATCTTGATAAATTGCGTTCAACAATAAGGGTATGCGTTAGACTATTGCGTTAAAGTAACACTTTAATTAAAGCATGGTAAGCGACTGTTTGATAGCCTCCTCGGTAGTGGTGTCGGGCTTAGTGGCAAAGATCTTTTGTAGCACCTTGCGACATTGAGGAGCAGCGAAGCCGAGCATGACTAATGCAGCCAAGGCATCGTCATAACTTTCGCTGGTATGTGTCTCTATTAATAACGATGCATCACCCGGTTTTATTTTATCCTTGAGGTCGACGATGATTCGTTGGGCTGTCTTGCCGCCGATACCTTTGACTCCCTTGAGCAACTTATCTTCGCCATTGACGATGGCAGCTTCGAGTTGCTGACAGGTGAGGGCAGAGAGGATGAGGCGGGCTGTGTTGGGGCCGACACCACTCACTCCGATGAGGAGGCGGAAAAGCTCGCGGCTGCGGCGTTCGAGAAACCCGAAGAGCACATGGGCATCTTCGCGTATCGACTCATGGATATATAGTTTGACGCGTTCATTCGAGATGCGGGGGTAGTCAAGCAACGTGATATTGATCTCATAACCGAGACCATTGCAATCGACCACTGCGTATGTGGGTGTCACCTCGACGGGCTGTCCTTGGATATAATCTATCATAACAATGCTATTCTTAATGCGGAAGATTCTAAGAGCGCGTTCCTTAAATTTTTGGGGTCGTAGAGGCGGATATTTTTGAGCAGATTTTGAAAGTCGCAGCGGGCGCAATGCGTGCATTGTAACCGATGCGAGTTTCGAAATATGCCAAAAAGAT
>SFMJ01000101.1 GCA_004553095.1 Bacteroidales bacterium | reverse complement strand
ATTGATTTTTATCTATTTAACTCATACTGTTATGTCTAAAAAAATCTTTTATCTTCTCCTCGGTGGTGCTCTCATCACTATGGGTGGCTGTTCCAAGAAGTTGGGTCAGCTCAATAGCGAGTATTTCAATACTGTTGCCACCCCTCTCGAGACTGTAGGTGAGACTGTCACCGGCAATGTCTATGGCAATATCCCTGCCAAGTATATGCTCAAGAATGCAAAAGTCACCGTGACTCCGGTCATCACTTGGGGCAGCACCGCAGCCCTCGACGGCGTGACTTACGGCGAGCAACTGTGCCAGCCCGTGCTGATCCAGGGTGAGGATGTTCGCGCCAATGGCCAGGTGGTAAGCTATAGCAATGGCGGCACTGTCAATATCCCCTTGGCTGCCAAGTATATCCCCGAGATGGCTAACTCCGAACTCTACCTCGATTTCAATGTCGATCAGAATGGCAAAATCTATACCCTCCCCCGCCTCAAAGTCGGCTATGGCGTCCTCGCCACTTCCACTTGGGCTTCCGCCAAGACTGTGACTCCCGCCACTGCTCCCGACAATTTCCAGAAGGTAATCACCGAGAAGTATTCCGCCGATATCCACTTCCTTATCAACCAGGCTAATATCCAGTCGAAGGAGACAGGCAAGTCGGAATATATCGACCTGAACAAGAAACTTATCGAAGCCAGCAAGGCTGCCAACCAAGAGATCGCCGGCATCACCATCAATTCTTACGCCTCTCCCGAAGGTTCCGTGGAGTTCAACACTTCTCTGGCCGAGAAACGCGAAGTCAACACTTCCAAGCTGATCGAAAGCCAACTCAAGAAGGATAAGATCACCGAATTCGGTGAACTCACCTCTGCCTTCACTCCCGAAGACTGGGAGGGCTTCGAGAAGCTCGTGGCCAACAGCAATATCCAGGATAAAGATCTGATCCTCAGCGTCCTCAAACTCTATCCCGATCCTGAAGATCGCGAGCGTGAGATCCGCAATCTCTCTTCCGTATTCAACGAACTCGCCGATCAGATCCTTCCCCAATTACGCTACTCTCGCGTTATGGCTACCATCAACACCCTGGGCAAGAGCGACCGCGAACTCCTCGACATCTACAACAGCGATCCCTCCAAACTCACCGAAGAGGAACTCCTCTATCTCGCCACTCTCACCGACGACAACCTCAAGAAGATGGAGATCTACAACACAGCTGCCGAACTCCACTCCAAAGATTATCGCACCTACAACAACCTCGGTATGACTCAATATGCTGCCGGCGATTATGAGGCTGCTCAAGCCAACTTCGAATATGCTCACAGCCTTAACCCCTCGGCCAAGGAACCCGAGATGAACCTCGGCCTTATCTCTATGCTCGATGGCAACTACTCGAAAGCTAATGAACTCTTCGGCGCCGCTGCCGGCGTGCCTGAAGCCAACGACGCCATGGGCGTGTTCTACCTCAACCAGGGTGACACCCAGAAGGCTATCCGCGCTTTCGGCGACACTAAGACCAATAACGCCGCATTAGCTCAAATCCTCGATAAGAACTATAGCGAGGCTTCAAGCATCCTCTCTTCTATCAAGAACCCCAATGCTACCACTTACTATCTCTCAGCTATCGTGGCAGCTCGCACCAACAACAATGTGAATGTGATCAACAACCTCCGCAAGGCCGTAAAACTCGATCCTTCACTCCTGAAGCGCGCTCAAAACGATAAGGAGTTCGCCAACATCAGCCTCTCTAATCTCTAATTTTCTCATCATATAGGCTCGGTGATCTTCAACACCGAGCCTATATCATATCTTATACACTGCAATCCCTTATGAAAAAGCTCTTCCTTCTTGATGCTTACGCTCTGATATTCAGAGCATATTACGCCCTGATACGTATGCCTCGCATCACCCAAAACGGCTTTAACACCTCTGCCATATTCGGTTTTGTAAATACCCTCGAAGACCTGCTGAAGCGAGAGAACCCCACCCATTTGGCTGTCTGCTTCGACCCTGCCGGTCCGACCTTCCGCAAGAGGGAGTTCGAGGAGTATAAAGCCCAACGCGATGAGACTCCCGAAGACATCAGGAAGGCTATCCCCTATATCAAGGATATCATCAGAGCTTACCGCATACCGGTGGTGGAAGTCGAGGGCTATGAGGCTGACGATGTGATCGGCACCCTCGCCTGTCGCGCCGAAAAGGAGGGGTTCGCCACATATATGATGACTCCCGACAAGGATTTCGGTCAACTCGTCACTGACTCGATCTTCCAGTACAAGCCCTCACACCGAGGCCAAGACCCTGAGATACGGGGCGTTAAGGAGGTATGCGACCTTTATGGCCTTAAGCGCACGGCGCAAGTCATCGACCTGCTCGCCCTGATGGGGGATAAGATCGACAATATCCCCGGATGCCCCGGTGTCGGCGAAAAAACCGCCATCAAGCTAATCTCGGAGTTCGACTCCGTAGAGGGGCTGATCGAAAATGCCGACCAAGTGAAGGGGGCTATCGGCAAGAAAATCAAAGAGAATGTAGAGCAAATCAAGTTCTCGAAATATCTCGCTACAATCTGCACCGATGTGCCGGTGGAGTTCGACCCCGCCGAACTCGAGGTGAAGTCTCCCGACCAAGAGAAACTCTTCGCCATCTTCCGCGAGTTGGAGTTCAAGAGCCTCGCCGACAGAGTGTCGCGCCGCCTCAACGGCTCTGCTCAAGCCTCGACTCAATCCAAGTCCTCCTCTCAATCCTCCACCCCTACCCCATCACTCTTCGACGACCTCGACTCTGACGGCTCTATGACTGCTGATGCCTCTGATGCCGCCAATTTCCCGACAGTCGATATGAGCCGGGTCTCTTACGCCATCGCTGAAGATAAGGAGGGGCTTGCCACCCTGCAGCATGCCCTGTCGACATGCGATCGTTGCGCCATCTTCACCCTCTCCGAAGGGGAGAATGATATGATGGCTCTATATCATGGCACAGCCATCGCCATCGCCCCCGGACAGGCATTCTACATCCCCGGAGATTTCCCGGAAGGGATGAATCTTATTTATGATCTCTTACGCTCCGAGAAGATTGAGAAAACGTCGATCTGTGTAAAGCGCGATATGGTGATATATGTGCGCGAAGAGGGAAAAGACACCCACCCCGAGGATCTGATTCGCAATTTTAATGACATCAGTCTGGCGCACTATGTGCTGCAGCCGGAGAAGCGACATGACATTGCCTCGCTATCCGAGACCTATCTCCACTATTCTCCGGAGCCTTCGCCATTGAAGGCCTCTCAGAGCAGACGACTCACCGGCACGCTCGATTTCGACCAAGACACCGACACGAAGAGTGCTCTCTGGGCTTGCGAGCAGGCCGATCTCACATTCCGTCTTCATCCCATCTTGGATGAGATCGTCAAGGAGTCGAAAATGGTCGATCTGCTGACGGGTGTCGAATATCCGCTCGTGCCGGTGCTCGCCGACATGGAACTTGCCGGCGTGCTGATCGACACGGCATCACTGCGCCGCACCGAGGCCGATATGCAGCAACGTCTCGACAAGATGCAGGAAGAGATCTATGAACTCGCCGGGGGGTCGTTCAACGTCAGCAGCCCTGCCCAAGTGGGCGAGGTGCTCTTCGACCGTCTCCAACTCGACCCGAAGGCCAAAAAGACCAAGACCGGGCAATATTCCACCGGCGAAGAGGTGCTCGAGAAGTTGGTAACCAAGCATCCGGTGGTGGCGAAGATCCTCGAATTCCGAGCCCTCAAGAAGCTACTCTCCACCTACGTCAGCGCCCTGCCGGCAGCCATCAATCCCGCCACCGGACGTGTTCACACCAATTACAATCAGACCGTCACCGCCACGGGCCGCCTCTCCTCCTCGGCTCCCAACTTGCAGAACATACCGGTGCGCGATGAGGAGGGCCGCGAGATACGTCGCGCTTTCATCGCTCCGTCGGGTTGCCGATTCCTCTCTGCCGACTATTCACAGATCGAACTCCGACTTCTCGCCGACTTCAGCGATGACCAAATCATGATCGATGCATTCGCTCACAATGAGGATATCCATGCCATCACCGCTTCGAAGATCTATCATGTGCCCCTCGAAGAGGTTACCGCCGACCAGCGTCGCCATGCCAAGACTGCCAATTTCGGCATCATATATGGCATATCTCCCTTCGGACTCTCTCAGCGCCTCGGCATATCTCGAGGCGAAGCCAAGGAGATCATCGACAATTATTTCCTCACCTTCCCCACCATCCGAAATTATATATCGAGATCTATCGAGACTGCCCGACAGCTCGGTTATGTCGAAACGCGCATGAATCGTCGGCGCTATCTCCCCGACATCAACAGTCACAACCACACGGTAAGAAGTTTTGCCGAGCGAAATGCCATCAATGCACCGCTCCAGGGCACCGCCGCCGATGTGATCAAGGTGGCGATGAACGCTATCTATCGTGCCATCAGAGAGCAAGGCCTGCGCACCAGGATGATCATGCAGGTGCACGACGAATTGAACTTCGAGGTGCCCCTCGAGGAGGTTGATGTGTTCCGGAAGGTGGTGGCTGAATGTATGGAAGCAGCCTACACCGGCAAGGTGGCTCTTACCGCCTCGGTAGGCATCAGCGATAACTGGATGGAGGCACACTGATCGAAGATGTATTCGACGACTGATTGACTCGATTTTATCTATTTTTTTAACAAAATTTACATTATTTAGCAATTTATGCGATAGTTTCGCGTTAGAATGGTAGAGGCTTCTTCTATCCTCTTCCTCAGCGGGAGTGTGATAGTGGCATCTGATCCTGATCTAATGCCATATTATCAGTAATATAGCGTTTCTATATCATTTTTGTATATAGTATTATAATGAACGAATTTAGTAGTACGACACTTTCTACACATCAATTAAAGAAAGTGGCCACCCCTGATCCGGAGGTGGCTACCGCTCGTTGTAACAATGAAACCTATATATCACTTTCCGACAATACTACCACCACTACCACGACCACTTCATTTAGCGTCCTTATATCCGTATATTCGCGAGAGAAAGCCTCAAATTTAAGGCTCAGTCTCGAAAGTGTCTTCGAGCAGACACTTCCTCCCACAGAGGTAGTGCTCGTGGAGGATGGGCCTCTTACGCCCGAATTATATGATGTAATCGAGGAGTATAGGAAGAAGCATGCCAATCTCCATAGTGTCAAGATCGAGAAGAATGGAGGATTGGGCAACGCGCTGAATGAGGGGTTGAAGCATTGCCACTATGAGTTGGTGGCGCGCATGGATAGCGATGACATCTGTTTCCCGGATCGTTTCGAGCGCCAGGTTAAGTTTATGACAGAGCATCCTGACATAGATGTCTGCAGTGGCTGGATGAGCGAGTTTGAGGGGGAGCCGACGAATCGGATTTCGACCAAGAAGGTGCCCTCGACCCATGAGGAGATCTCGCATTATATAAAATTGCGCAACCCGCTGAATCATCCTGCGGTGATGTTCAAGAAGAGTGCGGTAGATGCCGCCGGAGGATATATCCATTTCACCCTCTTCGAGGATTGGTATCTCTGGGTAAGAATGTGGCAGAATGGAGCGAAGTTCGCCAATATACCGGCCTATTTGCTCAATTTCCGGACCTCTGCCGATATGTTTCGCCGTCGCGGAGGGTTCAAATATGCCTGTCTGAGTGCCAAGTTCCAGTGGATGCTCCATGACATCAAGATGTTATCATGGTTTGAGGCCTTGAGATATAGTCTGATGCGCGGCACGGTGTATATCATGCCCAATTGGATGCGCAAATTGGTATATTCGAAGATCCTTCGCCGATAGACAAGAGGCGCATCGGGTGGCAAAAATATGGATTTTTAGGGCGTTGCAAGATTTTTTTGAGAAAAAAACTCGAAAAAATTTGCAGAATATAAAAAAAGGTATTAACTTTGCAGTCGCAAAACGGGAGGAACTACTAAGGTTCACGACCGGCAAATGACTCCGTGGCTCAGTTGGTAGAGCAAATGACTCTTAATCATTGGGTCGTGGGTTCGAG
>SFMJ01000100.1 GCA_004553095.1 Bacteroidales bacterium | reverse complement strand
ATCGGTTACAATGCACGCATTGCGCCCGCTGTGACTTTCAAAATCTGCTCAAAAATATCCGCCTCTACGACCCCAAAAATTTAAGGAACGCGCTCTAAGTCTAACAACAAAAATCTCTATAAAAATGAAAAATCGCTTATTTGCAATAATCCTGCTCTTCGCCACTTATTCGGCTGCTTCTCAAGCACAAATCCTCTATAAGGTGGAACGCCCCGGCAGCGACAAGGTCAGCTACATCCTCGGCACTCACCACCTGGCGCCCCTCTCTGCCGTCGACTCCATCGATGAGCTCCCCGATGCCATCAAGTCGGTAGATCGCTTATATGGTGAGATCGATATGCAGATCATGTCTGATCCCCAAAATCTCATGCAGTTCCAAGGCATGATGGTCGCTCCTCAAGATAGCACTCTCGATAAGGTGCTCTCTGCCGAGCAGATGGCTTCTGTACAAAAGGCTTGGCAAGAACTCACAGGCACTCCTCTTCCCGAAGCGCTCTATTCATTCAAGCCTGCGATTATCACCACCTCCATCTCCGCAGTGATGGTGGCTAAAAAATTCCCTCAAATTGACCCCAATGCCGGCATCGATATGACCATGCAAGCTCGCGCTCGCCAAGCCGGAAAGGAGGTCAAAGGTCTCGAAACCATCGAGTATCAAATGGATGTGCTCTATGGAGCTCCTATCTCCAAGCAGGCCAAGGATCTCGTATCGCTCGTTTCTGACCTCCCCAAAGCTGAGAACCTTTCCAACAAGCTTTTCGATGCATACGTCAGCCACGATATCAATGCCATCTACAGCCTGATGGAGGAGCAAGCTGCCGATGATATGGAGTATTTCGAGACACTCATGTATTCGCGCAATGATGCCTGGACCGCTACACTCAGCCGCGAAATGGCTGACGAATCGCTAATGGTGGTGGTAGGCGCCGGTCACCTCCCCGGTAAGCGCGGTCTTCTCCAAGGCCTTAAGAATGCCGGCTACACGGTCACACCTATTAAATAATACATTAAATAATACAGGAGGCTGACTCCACGACGGAAACAATCATCGATTCACCTCTTCACACCATATTATATTATGATCGAACTTAATAACTTAGAGTTTTCTTATACTAAGACGGGAACCCGGGCGCTGAGCGGCGTCTCTGCGTCGATCGCGCCGGGTATCTATCTCGTCGCCGGCGAAAATGGTGCCGGTAAGACCACTCTGCTGCATATCATCGCCGGGTTGAAGAATCCACAAGTAGGGGAGTGCATCATCGATGGCATCTCCGGCAGAGATCGTAGCGCAGAGGATATGGCGAATATCTTCCTCCTCGAGGAGAATATGACCTTCCCCGCCAAGAGCATCCGCCAATTCGCCAAGATGCATACTCGCTTCTATCCCACATTCAGCCAAGAGCAATTCGAGGCCAACCTCCATGACTTCGGCCTCTCCGGCTACGAGTCGATGAAATCGCTCTCCACAGGTATGCGCAAGAAGTCACAACTCGCCTACGTCCTCGCCCTCGGCACAAAAATCCTCCTGCTCGACGAGCCCACCAACGCCCTCGACATCGAAGGCCGCGAGACTCTCCGCAAGATCATAGCTCGATCCATGGACGACGAGCGTACCCTCATCCTCTCCACCCACACCGTCGATGAGTTCAGCCATCTATATGATGGCGCCATCATTCTGACTCACTCTCATCTCACCTACGCCGGCACCGAGGAGCAAGTAAGCTCTCGTCTCGCTTTCACCGTCACTCGTATCGCCCCCGACGATGCCCTCTACAGCGAAGTCCAAATGGGTCGAATACTAAACATCGAACCCGCTTCCCCCGACGACGAGCCAACTCGCGTCGACTGGAAACTACTCTATATCGCACTTCATTCACAAGCGGCTCAACAGATTCTTCTTACTCTCACTCAAAAACCTAAAGCACAATGAGCGAAACCACTAACCATATATCACCCCGCGGCAACCGATTCTCCTGGCAGCGCTTCTGCAATGTTGCCGCATATTACTATCCTTTGCTCCTGGAGCCGACCATTCTTTTCCTCCTCATCTCTTTAGTCGGCAGCATGATGGTGCTCATCCCATTCCCCAAACCGCTACAACTGTCATCCTTTACTTTGGTGTGGTTCGTAGTCCCCTACATCTTCTATTTCGCACCATTGGCTCTTACTCGCCGCGGCGACTCCCTCCGTGTCGACCGTATGCTGCCGGCTGAGGCAGGTGAGGTATGCCTCTTCTATTTCCTCTATTTCTTTGTCTTGATGCCCATCATCACTTTCGGCTCCCTTCGTCTCTCTCTGTTCATCTACAGTTTAATGCCCGACACTCTCCATAGCGATGTGATGGACGAACTCTCCGGCTTATATCTTAGTGTCTCCGGTATGGTAACAATTACCAACATCATTACCGGGTGTGCCATGGCGTTGGTTTGCCTTTATATCGTGATACATTGCCACTCCGGCAGAGTCGCCAGGTGTATCATCGCTGTGCTATTGATCAATATCTATTCTGCAATTACCGGAGTCCTGGTAGGCTATGTCGGTAAGGTTGCCGAGTGTGTAGAACCACAGAATGCCATAGACTTGATAGCTAACAATTATATGGTGATGATCCCCTCCAATATTATTATGGCTCTCTTCGTATGCTTTATGGCATACGGCATATATAAAGATATTAAGATGCGAAGAGCCTGAGAGTGGCTCTAAAATCCTCTAAATCACTGCCAATGGAATTTGATGATAACAAACCTATATATCGGCAAATCACCGACTATGCTTTCAATAGCATCATCAGCGGACGATGGCGAGAGGGGGCGCTGATTCCCTCGGTCCGCGAGCTCTCCGCAGAGCTCGGAGTCAATGCCCGCACCGTGCTGAAAGCTCTCGAATATTTGCAGCAAGCCTCGATCATCGAGCCTCGTCGCGGCATGGGATTCCTCCTCTCCGCCGATGCCACAGCTCGTGTCCTCGCTGAGCGACGCAAGGAGTTCTACGATAAGTTGATCCCCTCTCTCTGCGACGAAATGAAACGCCTCGATATCTCCGAGCAAGAACTCTTCGACGCAATCCGAAATATCATTAACCACTAACCCCTAACCCATATAACAATGGATATTCTACTTAGTGCAAATAACATCACCAAGACTTATACCGGCCACACCGCTCTCGATAATGTAAGCATCGAGGTGCCTCGTGGCAAGGTCTATGGCCTCCTCGGCCCTAATGGTGCAGGTAAGACCACTCTTATCCGTATCATCAATCATATCACTGCCCCCGACCAAGGCACACTTACATTCAATGGTCACACCCTCACCGCTCAAGATGTATACAACATCGGTTACCTCCCGGAGGAGCGTGGCCTCTACAAGAAGATGAAGGTCGGCGAGCAAGCCATCTTCTTCGCTCGCCTCAAAGGCCTCTCCAAGCGCGACGCCACCACCCGCCTCAAGGAGTGGTTCGAACGCCTCGAGATCAGCAACTGGTGGGACAAAAAGGTCGAGGAACTCTCCAAGGGTATGGCGCAGAAGGTTCAGTTCATCGTTACCGTGCTCCATAATCCCGAGCTCCTGATCTTCGATGAGCCATTCTCCGGCTTCGACCCCATCAATGCATCCATCATCAAGCGCGAAATCCTCAAACTCCGCGATGCCGGTGCCACCATCATCTTCTCTACCCACAATATGAACAGCGTCGAGGAACTCTGCGACAACATCACTCTGATCAATCGCTCTCACGACATCCTCTCAGGCAATGTGGCTGAGATCCGCGAACGTTATGCCGACCGTCGTTACAACATCATCTATGCAGGAGACCCCAAGGATCTCCTCGAGGTCGCCGACCGCACAGGCATGGAGTTTAATGCCGGCGAGAATGACAAGTATGGCAATTTCACTGCCACTCTCCGTCTGGCGCAGGGCATGACCCGTCGAGATGCCATCTCCCTGATCAATGACGCCGTCGACATCAACTGCTTCGAACGTATGCTCCCTTCGATGGACGATATCTTCGTCTCTGCCGTCAAAGCCAACGAACGTGGCGAATCTCTCTTCTCATAATTCTCTCCCCCGACAGTCCAATTTTTTTTCGAACATTTTCTAAATCCCATATACAATGGCAAATCCATTAGGTCTCATCATAGAGCGTGAATATTTCGAAAGGGTGAAACGCAAAAGTTTCATCATCACCACCATACTCGTGCCCATCTTCCTCCTGGCCATGATGGCACTCCCCACTCTGATACTCATCTTCAGTACCCCCGACAAGACCACCATCCAGGTAGTCGACAACACCGGCGTCGTGGCTCCCCTCCTCAAGGGTAACGACGAGGTGAAGTTCGTTTCCGCCTCGCTCCCCGTAGATTCTCTTCGTGCCGACGAGAGCATTGAGAGCATCTTGGTGATCGGCGAAAATGCCGTCGACGACCCAAGCCATGGAGTGACTCTCCTCTCGCGTGGTTCCGTGTCAATGGTCACCGATTCATACATCACATCAGAACTCGACCAAGCCATCGAGCAGATCCGCATGTCGCGTTATGACATCCCCGATATCGACAAAATCATGAGCTCCATCAAGGCTGACACCAAGCTCTCTACAATCCGCATCGACAAGGAGACAGAGACAGAGACTTCTACCGAGTTCTCCTACCTGCTCGCCTTGACGATGGGTATGATGCTCTATATGTTTATCCTCCTCTATGGGCAGATGGTCATGACCTCAATCATCGAAGAGAAGAACAATCGCGTGCTCGAGATTATGGTCTCTTCTGTCAAACCCTTCAACCTGATGCTTGGCAAGATCCTGGGCGTGGCTCTCGTGGCAGTGACGCAGATCCTGATCTGGGCTGCACTTATCGGCACGGCTGTGATGGTGGCATCGCCCATGCTCGCCGGCCAGATGCAATCGGGCGATATGCCTGCCGAGATGACTGCCGCCATGTCTCAATTCATGGATTTCGGTTATCTCTCTTCGCTCCTGATCAATACGCTCCTCTTCTTCATCGGTGGCTTCCTCCTCTACGCTTCGCTCTATGCCGCCATCGGTTCAGCTGTTAGCAATGTGCAGGATGCCAGCCAGTTGTCATCGATCGCCACTGTGCCTATGATCGTGGCTATCATGGGTGAAATGGCTGTAATCGCCAGTCCCGATTCGACCCTCTCATTCTGGCTCTCCATGATACCCTTCACTTCTCCCACATGTATGATAGCCCGAGTCACCTACGGCGTAGCTGCCTGGGAATCGATCCTGTCACTCGTGATACTCTACGCCACATTCATCTTCGCCATCTGGGCTTGCGGCAAGATCTATCGCATCGGCATCTTCATGTATGGCAAGAAACCTTCTGTGGGTGAAGTGATCAAGTGGGCTAAATACAAATAATAGAAATAGACTGTTCCGACAGAACAAACAATCAAATAGAAAAAACCATAATCTAAATACATATCATACATACAATTGCCCGGCGGGTGAGTCAGTATTGAAACTGACCCACCCGCTTTATTCTTCTTTTGGAGTCTTCATACGCTCTACATCATTCCAAGAACCTGCTCCCGGATGATGCATCAGAGAGTTGTCGGTCGGTTATTTCTTATCTTTGGTGGCTTTCGCTGAGGCTGAGCCCGGGGCGGCTTGGCCGGAGGCGCTGAGCACTTCCCCTTTCTGAGGCGCCGATGTGACTGTCGTGTCGGCGGCTTCTGCTGCCTCCTCTTCTCTCTGCTCTCCGCTCAGCATCTCCGGGTCGATCATCGATCCCTTCATCACTTTCTTGAGTGCCTTCTCATTCTCGGCATGTAGAAGCATCGCCTTCTTATACTTGGCAAGAACAGGCTTCTCAAGTTTGGTTGTATCCACTTCCAGCAGCTTGCCCAGCACTATGTTGTTGTACTCATATTCCTGAGACATACGCATCATGCTCTGAAGCAATAGGGTAGGGGAGTCCTTATACACCTCGGTCGAATCCGATAACTCATTCATCGCATCGAGCATATAGTCGATGATTACCTCATATTCCGCACTCGTAAGCTCCTGATTCTCCACAATCTTGCTCGCTACATCATCGACACTCGGACGACACGAAGACATTACTGCCATCATCACTGCCGCCAACAACAGAGTAAAACATTTTTTCATCATATACACAAAATATTAAAAACTTATCTTAAATTCAGGGATAAATATCGAGATATATACCCATATCGGTTGCAAAATAAGTAAT
>SFMJ01000099.1 GCA_004553095.1 Bacteroidales bacterium | reverse complement strand
CTGCCGCTAGCGTTCATCCTGAGCCAGGATCAAACTCTCCGTTGTTAGTTATATATTGCTATATATCTTCAAGTTTTTTTTATGTTGGCTCAGACTTCTTTATTGTTTCTTGGAATGACGAGACTCGTTATTTTTTAGTAACTTGTCCCTGTACTCTTAAACAACTTTCGCTGCTTGTCTTGATAGCATAATGTCAATGTTCTCTTGCTTTTCGGAGAGCCCTTTAGGCTTGCCTTACGGCGTTTCATTTCCGAATTGCGAGTGCAAAGTTATAGCAAAATTTTGAACTGTGCAAATTTTTGTGAAGAAAAAATTACAAAAAAATCACTTTATCTATACATCTTACTGATAATAAGGGAGAAAGGGAGGAATAAAAAAATGGCGCTTGAAGCGCCGGGTGGAGGCTCGGCGATGGAATCGCCGAGAACAGTATAAAACTAAAGGGCCGAGGGGGAGGAGGCTCGGGCGGGAGGGGTGGAGGCTCGGGCTTTATGCCAGATCTACTACTGTTATGCCGGCTCCTCCGAAGCGGATGTCTTCATCGGCGAAACCGGCTATGGCCGGGTTGGCTTTTAGTTGTTGGCGGATCAGTGTCTTGAGGATACCATGGCCAGTGCCGTGAAGGATTCGTACTCTGCCGGCGTTAAACTGGATGGCATCATCGAGGAAATATGTGACAGCCTGAATTGCCTCATCAGCCCTCATGCCACGCACATCGATCTCCGTTTTGAAATTGAGTTGGCGTTGGCGTGAATCGTCGGAAGAGACGACACCGAGAGAAGCACTTGCCGTGGCGGATGGTTTGGGGGCTTTGGTGGGGTTGAGGCGGGAGAGGGCGACAATGGTGCGGAGGGCACCGAAAGCCACCTCTGCTTTCTTGCCGGTGATTGAGATGATCTGTCCCGGCGAACCGGCACCATCGAGTTGGACATAATCGCCGACGGCGAGAGGTCTCACCTGCTTCGGGGTAGCCTCCACTACCCTATTCTGTTGGTTCTGCTTCGCCTTGCGGCTCTTATGCTTTAGGGTCTTGATACGTTCCGTTTCGCCATCAGAGGCTTCCTGACGCTGATTAACCTCGGTAAACTCGCGGAGTTCCTGACGGAGTTGTTTGGTGCGTTCCTTCTCCGCCTGTGCCTTACGGATCTCGAGGATGGTACGTTCGATTCGGGCATTAGCGCCGGCGAGGATCTCCTGTGCTTCGCGGCGTGCATCACTGAGGATTTCCTTACGTTGCGACTTCAGGTCGCCCGCCACCTCCTCATACTTAGAGAGGAGATTATCGAGTTTATTCTCCTTCTCGCGGATATTGAGACGCTTATTCGCCCAATACTTTCGGTCGCGGGCGATGTCGGAGAGATACTTATCGAGGTTGACATAATCAGATCCGACGATATTCTTAGCCTCCTCGATAACTTCGAGAGGGAGGCCCATCTTATGAGCGATATCGATGGCGAAAGAACTGCCCGGGGTGCCGATGGCGAGTTGGAAGGTGGGTTCGAGGTGGGCACGGTCATAGAGCATGGCACCATTGACGAAACCGGGAGCAGCCTCGGCAAACGACTTCAGATTCTGGTAATGAGTGGTAACGACGCCGAAGCATTCAGACTCGCCCAGTTTGGAGAGGATGGCTTGTGCCATGGCACCGCCGATCTGGGGCTCCGTTCCCGAACCCATCTCATCGGCGAGGATCAGCGAGCGTTTCGAAGCATTCGCGAGGAAAAACTTCATATTCCTCAGATGGGAAGAATATGTAGAGAGGTCATTTTCTATCGACTGCTCATCACCTATATCAATAAGGATCTTATCGAAGATGCCGACATGGGAATTATCATAGAGCGTAGGGAGGAGTCCGCATTGGAGCATATACTGGACAACGGCGATGGTTTTGAGGCACACCGACTTACCGCCGGCATTAGGGCCGGAGATAATCAGGATACGGCGGTCATGGTCGAGGGTTATATCCAAAGGTACGACCTTACGGCCCTGCTGTCGCAGAGAGAGGAATAGAGCGGGATGCACGGCATGATACCACTCGAAGAGGGGTTCCTTCTCCACATGAGGGAGATGAGCATCAAGGTCGATGGCGAGTGCAGCCTTGGCGGAGATGAAATCGAGTTGACCGATGAGTTGGCACCCATGTGCGATATCATCGACATGAGGGCGGAGGACATCCGCCACACCTATTAATATGTTGGTGATCTCACGTTTCTCCTCGAGTTGGAGTTCACGGAGGCGGTTGGCAGCCTCGACGACTTCAGCCGGTTCGATGTAGACGGTTTTACCGGTAGCGCTCTCATCATGGACGATACCATTGATCTGACGTTTAAGACCGGCGGCTACAGGAATAACGAGTCTGCCATCACGCACGACAGGAGAGGCATCCTTATCGACGATGCCGGAAGCGATGGCAGCGTCGAGCACACGATGCACGGCGCGTTGCATCGAGCCCTGCATACGTTGCATCGACCGGCGTATATCGTAGAGGGCAGGAGAGGCATTATCCTTCACCTCGCCAAACTTATCAATGACACGCGAGATGGCACTGACGAGGAGAGGGAAATCGGCGAGCGATGCCACTGTGTCAGAGAGGTGGGGGAATTGAGGGAGGTCCGACTCCTCAGCGCGAGCATCATCGAAGAAAGCACGGATTTCTGCGAAAGAAGAGAGCATCTGCAGAAGATGGAGGAGCCGGGAAGCGCTCATAAAAGAATGAAGAGCGCGTATCTCATTGAGATAAGGGATAACATCGTGAGGGCAAAGACCCGGGAAAGGTAGGGCCGAACGCCGTATATCGACCATCTCCACGACGCAACCGAGTCGATGTAAGATCAGGTCGCGATCGGAAGAGAAAGCGAGTTCATCGACGAGTTGCTTTCCGAGACGAGATATGCAGAGAGAAGAGAGTGTATGTCTGATGGTATCGAATCCGATTTTAGATTCGAAATCTGAAGGATAGACCATTGCGGATAAAAATAAATAAAATGATGAGAGGAGATGAGAGGAGAAGAGAGGAAGAGAAGAAGAGGATGAGAGGGAATGAGTGGGAGGAGTTAATAAGAGGAATGAGTTGGAGGAGTTGATAAGAGGATCGGATAGTTGAAAGGGTCTCAGACCGGGAAGACGAGGAGCGGGATATCGCGTTCGAAGATAAAGCGATGGGCTAAGGTAGGTCTGAAGAAACGAGATATAGCGCTTGCCTTCTTATTAGGAACGATGATAAGGTGGATATTATTGTCATCGATAAGGCGGAGCATATCATCCTCGAAACGACGAGAAGAACGAGGGAAGGCAAAAAAGCGGGCAGCAGGGAATGCATTATTAAAATAAGCAGCGAGTTCATCGAGTTTAGTGCCGGCAGAATGGATAGGACGATCGCTAACGGGGACGAGGAAAACACGGCAATCGGGATAATCGAACGTACGCATAAGAGCACGTGCGAGAACTATATCGACATTAGAGAGAGTGCAGAAAAAGAGGATATTCTTGATACCCTCGATACCGGTAAAAGAATAATTATCGGGGATAGAATAAACAGGGACACGGCATGCGTCGATGACCTCAGCGGTGACACTACCGACGAGGTCGGACTCCTTACGGTCGATGCCACGAGTAGCCATAACCACCATCACCGGTTTATTTTGCTTGGCATACTCGATGATGACCTCCTCGGGGACGCCACGCAGAAGAGCGGTAGAGAAATGAACATCGGGAAGATCTCCACTTGCTTGAAGCCCGGCGACATGCTCCTTAAACTCATCGAGACGTTGAGAGGCGAGAGCAAGGAGTCGAGGGTCGACCTTATCATGATCCTTTGCGAAATCCTTGGCGAGTTCCTTAGCAAGGTCCTTGGCAAGATCCTTGGAAAAATTCTTGGCAAAATCGCGAGGGGAATAACGATTAGGGTCGAAACGGAGATCGTCCAAGCAATGCATCACGATAGGTTCGACGTCGAACTTCCGAGCGAGAGCGAAACCGGCACGGACGGCAAGGATGGAAGATGGAGAAAAATCGACGGGGATGAGCAAATTATTGCCCATACCCGTCATTTTAAGGAGGGAAACCGGAGCGAAATCTCCGCTTTCGAGTATTTTCAGGGCACGCGAGAGGGAATCGGGGCTTACGAATACATGTTGAGGGTGGAGGCCGTCAGGGTCGGGGGCATCGACCTCAACGAGAGAAGCGTTGATTCCATTTGCTTGGAGGGCGTTTTTAAACGCCAGGGCTCGAGGTTTAGAGAAAACGACCAGCGAGATAAGATCAGAAGGATTCCCCATAGCGTGCGCAAAAAGGAAAGATCATGAAAAAGAGAGAACAGACAGCAACACGAGTGGCTTACTTATTCTTCTCCTCTTCAAGGATCTTGATAGCCATGTCATAGATAGTAGTGTCATCGAGTACCACGATACCTCCATCGGGACCCGGTTCTATATGTAGACAGGCATTTTTACCATACTCATAATTGACGCCTCCGAAATAATTACGCACGGTCTGAACGGTTACGTTAAGTGCATCAGCGATGCGATGGGTGGAGCCGTCGGGCAAACTGTCTTTGAGACGACGGAGTTCATTGAAAGTGATGGTCTTGCTCATAATTATTAGAATTTAATAAGTTACTATTCGAGTTTTCGATGGAGAGTATCGTTTATGTTTTGCTAAATTAGAAAAAAAAGGTGATTTTACAAAACTAAAATGAGAAAAACTATAGTGTTCTTCAACATATTTTGATAGAAAGAGGAAAAATGGTTGCAATCTGACAGGTAAAAAGGGTCAAAAATGCAAAAATCATGGTTCGACAGGGAGGAAATCCTTGGCAGAGATCCAACCGACGAAATCAGAATTGAGTCTCACCTTATACCATTCGGGAACCTTACCCTCCTCCATGGCTTGAGTATCGAGGATAGAGAGACGAGTGCCACGAGTCAGCGCGACCGGCATCTCCTTGGCAGATGTAGAAGCCTCGCTAAGGAGTTTGACCTTGGGAGAGAGGATAACTCCCTCGTTGCTATGATAAGATGCAGCCATAAGCGAGAAGACCACCATCACGACAGAGAGGAAGAGCGTGGACAGACCACCGAAGAAACCGATCTTACGGATCAAGACATCTCTGAAATATATATAAGCGGCGAGGCAAGCCACGAAGAGGATAAAAAAGATAGCGGCCAGGAGAGCCCAAGAATCGGAGAGGTGATCTCTAACGATAAAATTTCTGATCGAAGAGAAGAAAGAGGGGGCATCGGGGTCTAACGACAACTTCTTACCCTTGAGTTCGGCGCGATTGTTTTCCGCCACCTTCGACTCGATATACAAGACATTAGCCTTGGCATGGGAATTGGAGGGGTCGATGCGGAGGGCTCGGAGGTAAGAGACCATGGCATTTCCATAATCGCCGCCGCGAGCGTAGGCATTACCGAGGTTAAAGAGGAGTTCAGAAGATACTCCCTTCTGACGCGCGATCGAATCATAGAGGATGACAGCGCGGGAATAATCGCCTTGGGAATAAGCCGAATCGGCTTCCGCAGTCGACTGTGCCGAGGCGAGGAGCGGGAAGAGAGAGATTGCCACGAGCGACAATATATAATGAATATAATGAGACATCAACTTAAACATAACAGAAATGAATCAATACGAGGTGAGACAAAACTACTACATAAAAAAACATGAGGGGGGGAGCACTACTTCTTAAACTCCTTCTCGAGACGATCGATGATATCGGCAGCCTCCTGATAAGCCTCCTTGAGTGTACGTCCGGCGGCAGCGGAAGAATACTTGGCGAACTCGGCATCATCGATGATACGGATGAAGAGATCGATAGTATCGGAGCTGATCGACTTCTCGGAGAGAACTTGGCGGACATTATCGCGCATCAATTCGGATGTAGGCATCTTGAGTTTATCGCCGAGATATCCCCAGAGAGCGAGGAGGAGTTCGTCGTAGAAACGGTCATGGTCGTTAAGACGCATAGCGGCATTGGCCTTACGGAGACGGCGGCGAGCCATCTTATTGGCGCGGCGGCTATTGAACGCCACCATATCAGCATGGAGAGAAATATAGCGATGATAGAAGAAGAACGACGTCAAGAGGATCACCACCGGGAGGAAAAACCATAGCCAATAAGTGAACGAATATACCATCGGCGAACGAGAGAGGAGGAGAGCATCAGAGTCGACATCGAGCAACTTCGGGTCAAAGCGGAGATGGTTCCGACGAGCCGACTTAGCACCGGCCCCCTTACCGACATTGATGGTATAGCCTTTGGCAACCGATGTCTTATACTCCTCGGCAACGGGGTCGAAATAACGACATTGACATTCTGAGTATTCTTGGGGGTATAGACCTCGATATCTGCGGGGAATAGAGCAGACAGGTCGGGGAGTTGGACATACTTGATATTTCCGGTGCCCTGCACCTTATATACTATAGAAGCGGCCTGATTGGTCTTAAACTGCGAACCGGGGAGAGAAGAAGAGATAGAGAAATTTCCGACAGCACCGGAGAAATCGGCAGGTTTGGGGGTGGGAAGAGCCTTTACATTGATCACCAAGTCATTGGGGGTGACATTGAGCTGCATCGGCACGGCGAAAGACATACTGCCGAAATAAGAATCTTGATAATACTCGCGACGGTCTACCGAAATGGTATAAGTATTACCGGTGACCTTGAGCGAACCGGTCATTTGCGGGAATATGATATAACGGGCGATCACGGCAGTGGCGTAGGTCTTACCCTGATAAGTTTCGTAAGAGAGAGAATTAGATACATCTTTCGACTCCTCGACTACGAAGCCGTCGAACTTGGGAGCGGAAGTAGCGCCGATAAACTTGATAGCATCATAGGTGGTATAGAGTTTAACGGTATAAACGATAGCCTGCTGCTCATAGGCGGAAGAAGTCGAGACATTAGCGCGGAGGAATAGATTTCCGTCACCCTTGCCGATATACTTTGGTTTGTCGCTACCATCGGGGGTCGGTTTGGCGTTGCCACCGGAGTGCGCCGGTGTAGAATTATTTTTAGGCATCGGAGCACCGATGGCATACTTCACCTGATTGCTCTTGGCACCGCCGACATTGATAGGGCCGAAAGAATAAGAACCCTCCTTGAGAGCGCGGAATGTAGCGGTATAGATCACCGACGAAGACTGACGGCTCACGCCATTAATGCTTTCGAAGCGCGACTCCGAACCGGTCTGTTCGAAATAGATAAGTTTGGCGCCGGGGAGAGATGGCTGGTTGGGGCGGGCAGAAATATCCGAGACCTTGACATAGAGGTAGAACATATCGCCGACCTCGATCGAGCGTTTGCCACGTTGCGGCTCGATGGAGAGATGGACCGAACCGGCCCAAGCGCAAGCGATGGAAAAGAGAAGCGAGAATAATATGATAAATCTTCTAAACATATATGCAAATAGGGATGAGGAGTTAGGAATTATTAGTTAGTAGTGATTAGTGGGGAGAGATTATGAATTATGAAATGTGTTAAATGGAGAGGGATTGGCGTTTGGCTACGGAAGACTTTACATCAATCTTGACCGGGGTGGACTCAGCTTTGACATACTTCTTGGTTTCGGGGTCGAAATAATCGAACGACACGACGCCGATTTGGGCATCGGCAGAAGAAGTAGGGATAAAAGTGCACTCCAGGTGGAGTTCGGAGATCATGACGCCATTGTCGTAGGCAGCGGTACGCGACTCCGACACCGACTTCAGTTTCACGCCTTGAGAGAAAGCGCCTCGATACTCCGGCATGGTTTGTTCGGCGATGAGGCCTGTGCCGCGGAGCACTATGACAGCAGTAGCCTCCTCATTGACATAAATATTCCCCTTAGGGATAACAGTCTCGATAGAGAACTTGCCTACCGAACCGGAGAAATCGATCGACTCCGGGGGATTTGGGAGAGACTTCACCTTAAACGAAGCCTTACGGACCGGCACCTTATACGACTCAAGTTTCGAGGTACGGACCTTTCCCCAGAATGGGTCATTGACCACTTGGGGTATAGAAACGGCGACATCGAACATGCCATGGTCGAGGGAATAACTACCCTCCTCAGCCATCGAGAACATAAAAGCGCGGAGGGGATAGCAATAATACTCGACCCCCTTGATGGTTTTGCGATAAGAACGGCCGGCGGGAGAGACAGGTTGGAGAGATGCGAACTCACCCTTATTGAGTGCGACTTCCGATACAGGGTCGGCAGAAGCCACATCAGGAGACGTGCTAAAGAGGGTGATAACCGCCGAGACAGGTTGACGCTCATAGATGACATCATCGCCGAGGACACACTCTATGAAAAGCTCGGGGGCCTTGTCACGAGCCGGGCTATCGGCGCACACTGCGGGTAGGCAGAAGAGGATAGCCAAGAGGGGAAAGAAAAAACGACGCATCACCATCTTCTTACACTTCTTGCAGCCTCACCCGACTTCTTACCGGAATTAGCTTTATTAACACGAGCCCTGACGGCATTCTCCTTATTATCGACAGCCTGGAGGATCTGCTGAGAAGTTTGTGGACTGATCTGCTGTTGCTTCTCTTGGTCCTGCTTCTGATCCTGCTTCTGTTGCTTCTGATCTTGTTTCTGTTGCTGATCCTTCTTGTCTTGGTCTTGTTTATCCTGATCCTTCTTATCTTGGTTTTGCTGGTTTTGCTGTTGCTGTTGGAGTTTCTTTTGAGCAATACGAAGGTTCTTGCGAGCGCGCTCATCGGAGGGGTCGATACGGAGCGACTGCTTATAATAATCTATAGCCCCCTTATAAT
>SFMJ01000098.1 GCA_004553095.1 Bacteroidales bacterium | reverse complement strand
ACACCAGGATAAGCCTTGCGGGAGTTTTCTACCATCAGCTCATTCATGCGACGGTTGCAGTTCAAGGGCATCATACCGGGCAAGGTTACAATCTCGGATGGAGAGAATGAGGTGATACTCACAGGGGACCCGGAGTTTGAATATATGCCTCCATATAGATATATCACCAACAAGATGAAGGGGGAAGTAGGCAAGACCTATCGGATTGTGGCGGAGTATGAAGATTTGTACGCCAGCGCGGAGTGTCGGATGTTGCCACCCACACCTATTCAGTCGATTACATTCTCGCCGATTGAGGGTAATGACACGCTCCGGAGCGGCGAACTGATATTTATCAGTCCGGAAGATACACCGGCATATTATTATGTCACGATGGGCAATGTCGACGAGCGCAGTCGTCCGCTCCCCACGATGATGGGAGTATACAAGGCGGAAGAACCGGGTAAAACCATCAGCATCCCACTCTTCAATCCGAAGAACAAATTGGATGGTAATTCCTTTGTGCCTCAGCTCAGGGTAGGGGATAATCTTGAGATAACCTTATGTAGGGTCACCGAAGAGGTATATGAGTTCTGGAAGTCGTATGACAATGCGATGATGTTCGGAGCATCACAGTTTCTGAACTCCGCGCATTCAGTAAGAGGCAACATCCGGGGAGGTCTCGGCGTCTGGAGCGTCCAAGGCACCACTTCTCAACGCATCCAAGTCCAATAACACCCACCAAAACAAAATTTAAGGAACGCGCTCCAAAGGATCGAAATATAATCAAAAAGACTGCCTAACTTTGATTGTTAGACAGCCTCTTGCTAATTCTTGATGGTTTAGGGGATTAGGCGTTGGTCTCTTTCAGGTGGCATTGCCATGCCCAGGCGTGGCGCATGGTGTCTTCGATTGGAGCTTCCGCTTTCCAGCCTAATACGTTGTTGGCCTTGGCAGGATCTGCCCATATCTTCTCGATGTCTCCTTCGCGACGAGGCCCGATCTTGTGGGGCACTTTCACTCCGGTGGCTGCCTCGAAGGCGCGGATGAGTTCGAGCACCGAGAGGCCGCGACCTGTGCCGAGGTTGAAGACCTCGACGCTATCAGTGTCGGGACGGTGCAAGATGCGATCCATCGCCACTACATGCGCTTTGGCCAAGTCATTGACATCGATATAGTCGCGGATGCAAGAGCCGTCGGGTGTGTTGTAATCGTCGCCAAAGACGGTGAGCTCCTGACGGATGCCGGCAGCAGTCTGCGTGAGATAGGGCACCAGATTCTGCGGCACACCTACCGGCAATTCGCCGATTAGCGCCGTCGGATGCGCTCCGATCGGGTTGAAATATCTCAGCAAGATGCTCTTGATCGGCGCTCCGGAGTGTACATAGTCGCTGATGATCTCCTCGGCGATCTGCTTGGTGTTGCCGTAGGGAGAAGTGGCAGGCTTGATGGGGGCTGTCTCATCGATAGGATTCTTGTCAGGCTCGCCATAGACGGTGCAACTCGACGAGAATACGAACCCCTTGACGCCATATTGCGGCATTAGCTCCAAGAGGTTGCACACCGACATAAGGTTATTGCGATAATAGAGTAGGGGTTTATGGATAGACTCGCCTACAGCCTTGGAGGCGGCAAAGTTGATGATGCCAGTGATGCCGGGGTGCTCCTTGAAGAGACGATGGAGCGTCTCGATATCCGTGCAGTCACCCTCCACGAACTCGGGACGTTGTCCCGCTATAGCCTCGATGCCGTCGAGCACTCCGATATTGGAGTTCGATAGATTGTCGATGATCACCACGTCATAGCCTGCGGCCAAGAGTTCGACCGTGGTATGCGATCCGATATAGCCGGTGCCTCCGGTCACCAATATTTTCTCTTTCATTCCTGATTTGTTTGATCGTTAATAAAATTTAAGGAACGCGCTCTCCGGGAGTCCGCTCTTAGAAGAGAGGTGAGGGATAGACACCCTCATCCACCAGACGCTTGAACTCAGCCACGGTGGCAGCACGGTCGGCGGCGTAAGTCACGCCAAACCAGCGAGAAGCGGTCTTCTCCACCTTCAGCGAGATCTTGCCCTGCTTGATCAGATTATTGACCACGCTCGGGATATAGAACTCCGACTTCAACTCCTTGCCATTCACCTTGAGGAACTCGACGAAAGCCTCTTCGCTATATTGGAAATAGTCGGGAGTGAAGCCCCACATGTTCATCGACACGCTGGCATTTTCGGGGAAATCAGCCACCGATCCGTCGGCAAGAACATGTATCAGTTTGCCATCCTTGCGCTCGATGCCATGGCACTCGGTGACGTCGGTGAGATAGCCCTGCTCATCGACCTTGCAATATCCGCGCGACACACCGCCATTCTCACTCAGTGTATTGCTGATATTGAAACCTACCATGCCGTAAGTATTGCTCTTGCCGGCCACCGAGGTGAGGAAATCGGCGAGCACACGGAAAGAGTCAGCGCCATAATAGTCGTCGGCATTGATCACGGCGAAAGGCTCATGGATCACATCCTTGCCCATCAGCACGGCATGCCCCGTGCCCCATGGCTTGGTGCGCCCTTCGGGGGCGGTGAATCCCTCCGGCAGATTGTTGAGATCTTGGAACACTACCTCCACCGGCACATGTCCCTCATAGCGCGAGATAATCTTCTCGCGAAATTCCTGCTCAAAATCATGGCGGATCACAAACACGATTTTGCCAAAGCCGGCTCTAAGTGCGTCGTAGACCGAATAGTCCATAATGGTCTCTCCTGAAGGTCCCAGCCCATCGAGTTGCTTCAGACCTCCATATCGGCTACCCATGCCGGCAGCCAGAATAAATAGCGTAGGTTTCATCGTTTTTTTATATTATAAATGGATTGTTAATGGTTTGATATTCAGTTTTGTAAGGATTGTCGATCAAGTTGCTTTGCGATGTAGCAAGATGATGCAATACAGGAAATAATCGAAGAGCACAAGGCGCGAATTGGCATTGCGCTCCACATCGCGGCGAGCCCGGTCGGTCTCGGCGGCGAAGTCTTCGACGTTATGATAATTGATGAATGGAGAGAAGCGCTGTGAGAAATTCTCCTCTTCGGGAGTCATGGCGGTGAGCGAGGCTATCTTCATATTGTAGATGAAATTCTCGCGCACCATACGCGATATATAGCTCAGGAAGCGTCTGATCTTCTCGCGGCCGAAGCCTGCCACCTGCTCTGCGATATCCTTGAGTTTAGCCACCTTCTTGGCGTATGCCATTCGCATCACCTCCTGATAGAGCACCAGGAATTGCTCGTTCTCGCCATCATTGTCGCCATACTCATCGGCGGCAATCAGGCTGCCATTGCAGAGAGGAGCATAGCGTGCGGCATCCTCGGGCGAGAGCCTGAATTTGGCGGCAAGATATTCCCCGATCTCTTGATCCGAGAGACGACCCACCTTGAATCGCTGCACACGCGAGAAGATCGTCGGAAGCACCTGCAACTCATTGTCGCTCACCAAGATGAAGATGGTGCCCTCCGAGGGCTCTTCCAGCACCTTCAGTAGCTTGTTGGCTGCCTCGATACGCATCTTCTCCGGCTGCCATATCAAGAAAATCTTGTAGCGAGAGGTATATGGAGGAAAGGAGTCGGCATAGACGATATCTTCCGATTCGTTGACGAAGATGCTGATCTGCGAATTGCCCGCCTCGAGAAGCTCGAGCCATTTCTCTTCCGGCATCGTAGGATAGTCGGTGATCATCCGGCGCCAGGGCTCGATCCGGTCGGCAGAGACCAGATATTTCAATTTCTCGCTCTTGACGATCGGGAAAACGAAGTGCAAGTCGGGATGATTCAGCTCCTGATGCAATCGGCAGTTGCGACACTTGCCGCAGGGCTCACCCCCTTCGGGCGATTCGCAATGTAGATACTGAGCGTAGGCGCGAGCCAACATCAACTTGCCCGTGCCTGCCGGCCCCGACAACATCAAGGCATGTGGCACATGCCCCGTGTCTACCAGCGTGTGTAGATCTTTCTTGATCTGATTATGTCCCGGAATGTCACTGAATTTCACTGTCGTTCTGTCGTTTGGTTGAGTCCTGTAGAGACTTTCTTGCGATTTGTCCCGATTATTTTGAGCGAGAAAAAGGGGGTATCCTCCCATAAATTTCATCACTCTATAAATATAACGAAAAATTTAATTGCAAAGATACTTTTTTTTACCTATTTTAGCAATTATTTTTCATTTTCTTAGAGCACGATTGTAGAATTATGGCATCTTTAACCTTCCTTGAGGCTGTGGCACAGGCATGTCTGTCGCATTATGACGATATGTCGCAATATTGTTTTCTCTTCCCCAATAAGCGAAGCACCTCTTTCTTCTTGAAGAGCATGGCGGAGAATCTGGGTGATCGAGTGCTTCTCGCCCCCGATGTGATGGATGTGGCTGAGTTTATGTCGACTATCAGCGGGCGGCGTCCGGCCACACGTCTTGACTCCCTCTTCCGCCTCTATAAGATATATGCCGATCTGATTTCCGCCGACTCATCTGCCGGCAAGTCTCTTACTGCTGATTTCGATCACTTTGCCCCTTGGGGTGAGATCCTGGTCCATGATTTCAGCGAGATCGATCAATTCGATGTGTCGGCTGCCGACCTTTTCAGCAATGTCCGGGATTTCCGTGATATTGAGGCGAATTATCTCACCGATGAGCAGAAGGAGGTGATCGAACGCTATTTTGGCTATTATCCACAGGTGGATGACGTGAAGTCGTTCTGGCGACATACACGCCAAGGAGAGGAGTCGGAGGTGAAGCGCAGATTCATCGAGCTCTGGGAGTTGCTGCCTGAGTTATATACAGGACTTAAGAAGGACCTTGAGAAGGATTCTCTCGCCCTTCAGGGCACTATATTCCGCGAGGCGCAAGAACGCATAGAGGCCGAGGGCATGACTGCTCTCCCCTGGAAGCATGTTGTGGTGGTGGGCTTTAATATGCTTTCCACCACCGAGGCGCGAATCTTCGAGCTCCTCAAGGGTATGACCGATGAAGAGGGCATGCCGATGGCTGATTTCTTCTGGGATGCCACCGGGCCGATCCTCTCACCCGATTCGGAAGTATCCAATCCCGCCACCATCAGTTTGCAACGCAACATAAGGCATTTCCCCATGCCGAAGTGGGGGAGAGAGTTCATCGAACAGAGTGGCGTGTCGGAGATGCCGGAGTTGATGACCATCGCCGCATCCCCCTCGAATGTGGCGCAGACCAAGATAGCAGCCCTCACCATCCGGGAGTGGATGGATAAGGTGGATCATCAGGTGATCGATGCCGCCAATGTCGCTGTGGTAGTGCCCGATGAGTCGCTCTTAATGCCCCTGCTATATTCACTCCCCGAGGAGCTGGAGAGTGTCAACCTCACCATGGGCTATTCGATGAGATATACCTCCGTAGCCTCGTTCATCTATCACTTGCGACGCCTCCATGCCCGTCGTCGGAAACTGAAGGGGGGAAGGCTCGGATATTATTTCGACGACCTTAGCGTGCTGATCACCCACCCATTGGTGCAGTCGGTGATCGGCAGCGATGCCGCCAATCGGATCAATAGCAACATCGCCGAGCGCCACCTTCGTTTCGTCACCAATGACGAGATCCTGGAGTATGACGAGCAACTTACCACTCTCTTCGGGCCTCTCCCGGAGATGGCATCGGTCGACGAAGTGGCAGACTATATCGACAATGCTTTGACGCTGATCTATGATTCTCTCGGCAGGTCGAATGCCGGCCTTGCCGTGGTCAATGCCAACATCGAGCGCTTGCAGATAGAACGTTATCGCATGGCGCTGAACCGCCTGCGTCAGTGTGTGCATCAATATCAGGTGCCGATACATCCCGACAATGTGTTCTATATGATCGATAGGCTTCTGGCCGGAGAGAAAATCAACTTCGAGGGAGAACCGCTCAAGGGCCTCCAGATCATGGGACTCCTCGAGACGCGTGCTCTCGACTTTAAGCATCTGATCATCCTCTCGATGAACGATAAGGTGATGCCACGCGCATCGAGTCGCCGCACATTTATCCCCGAGACGTTGCGCCGAGGATATGGTCTGCCCCTCTCATCGCGCGCCGAGGAGTTGTATGCTTATTATTTCTATCGACTTATCTCGCGCGCTGAGGATGTGACACTGATCTATGATGCGCGTGTCGGCGATGGCATGAGATCCGGCGGCAAAAGCCGCTTCTTGCTCCAACTCGATTTGCTCTATGCCCGGGGAATTTCTCTGCATAAAAACTACGTATTCAATACTTCCCATCGGAATCTCAATTCCGATGACGTGGTGAAGAATGAGAATGTGATGAAGCGCCTTGAACGTTTTAAGGAGAAGGGTAGTGGTGCGAATCTCTCGGCCTCGGCGCTGATGGATTATTGTTCCTGTCCGATGAAATTCTATTATAAGGATGTGGTGGGGCTGTCGGATGAGACGCCGGTGTC
>SFMJ01000097.1 GCA_004553095.1 Bacteroidales bacterium | reverse complement strand
TATATTCTCAATCCTCGCCTTAATTTCAAAACCAATTTCTATGTAGGCGGACTCCGCGGCGATTCTTCCAAGATGGACAATGTCCTGCCCAATGACCAAAATTTCAAGTTCTCCACCACTTTCTTCGAAATCGGTGAACTCGTGGAGTTCCATTTCTTCAATTATGGCATGGGCGAGAGTTATCGAAAACTCAAGCGCTGGACTCCTTATATCACCGCCGGTGTCAGCATCACCGGATGGACCGTCGATGGCTCCGGATCCGCCACTTTCACCATCCCTATGGGGGTCGGATTTAAGTATAAACCTGCCCTCAGATGGAACATCGGTCTCGAGTTCTTGATGAAGAAAACTTTTAGCGATCGTGTCGATGGCGACAACCTCTCCGACCCCCTCGGCATTAAACGCGGCTTTATGAAGAACACCGACTGGTATTCCACTTTCTCTATATCGATTAGTTATGAATTCAGCAAACGTTGTGCCGTTTGTCATTATAAGGATTGATCATCATGAATAGCTACGACCTGCTTCTCTCCAAAATCGATATGTCGCGACTCCCGGCGCATGTAGCCATCATCATGGATGGCAACGGCCGTTGGGCTCGCGAACGTGGCCGCGACCGTAGCGAAGGGCATGCCGAGGGCGTCAATAGTGTCCATAATATCACTAAACTCGCCTCCGATATCGGCATTAAGTATCTGACTCTTTATGCCTTCTCTACAGAAAATTGGAATCGTCCCTCGCAAGAGGTCGACACTCTGATGTATCTCATCGGTTGGGCGATCCGTAAGGAAACTCCCGAACTGAAGGCTAATAACGTGAAAATCAATCTCCTGGGTGATGTGTCGCGCCTCCCCGAAAATGTCTATAAGGATCTCCTTAAGAGTTGCGAGGATACTGCCGAGTGTCAGGGTCTTAACCTTAACCTCTGCCTCAGCTATTCGGCTCGCTGGGAGATCGTCGATGCCGTCAAACGTATCGCTCGCGATGTCGCCGCCGATGTCTGCAAGCCGGAGGATATCTCTGAAGTGACTATCGCTCAGAATCTTAACACTCGCTCTATGCCCGACCCCGATCTCCTCATCCGCACTGGCGGCGAGCAGCGTATCAGCAATTTCCTCCTCTGGCAAATCGCTTATAGCGAACTCTATTTCTCTCCTCTCCTCTGGCCCGATTTCGACCAATCTGCCTTCCTCAATGCAATCATAGATTTCCAGCATCGTGAACGCCGATTCGGCAAAACTTCCGACCAGGTTAAAAATGAACTTAAATGACCATAACGGATCATACCAAGATATTTATGAAACATCTCAGGACTCTTTTTTTTATTACCCTGGCTATCCTCGCTCTGCAGGTAGCCTCTGCTCTCGATATCAAACTCGATGATCAGTCGCAACCTGTCGACACCATATATGCTCCCGATGTGATCTATTCCCCGATGCCCAAATCCTATGAGATTGCCGGCATCGACGTCAAGGGCGTGCCCGAGGCTGACAAGTATCTCGTCGTCGGTTTCTCCGGTCTAAATATCGGCGACCGTGTCGAGATCCCCGGTCAGGATATCACCGACGCCGTGAAACGCTTCTGGCGTCAAGGACTCTATTCCAAGGTCGAAATAAATGTCGATAAAGTCGCTGGTGATAAGGCGTGGCTTATGATCGAACTCCAACGCCAACCTCGTATGTCTGCCCTCGATTTCGTCGGCGCCAAGGGGGGCGAAAAGAAGGACCTCAATGAGAGACTCGGTATGGTCCCAGGTCAGCAACTTACCCCAAATATCATCGCCCAAGCCAAGCATATTATCGAGGATTATTATGCCAAGAAGGGTTTCAAAAATGCCGAGGTCAAAATGATCCAAAAGCCCGACCTCTCTAAGGAAAATCAGGTCTACCTTATCGCCGATATCAATCGTAATAATAAGGTGAAGGTTCATAAGATTTATGTCGATGGTAATAACGTGATGTCCGACCGAAAGGTGAAACGCACCATGAAGAAAACCAACGAGAATAGCGACCTCCTTAAGATTTTCAGCCAGAAGAAGTTCGTGGATCGTGACTTCAAGGATGACCTCAACCGAATCATCGAGAAGTATAATGAGATGGGTTATCGCGACGCCAAGATCCTGCATGACTCTGTGGCTAAGTTTAATGATAAGTCGGTCGATGTCTTCATCACTGTCGAGGAGGGTAAGAAGTATTATATCTCCGATATCTCGTGGGTCGGTAATACCATCTATCCCACTGAGACCCTCAACCAGGTGCTCGGTATCTTCCCCGGAGATGTCTATAATCAGAAGTATCTCACCAAGCGTACCCAGGAGGATGACGATGCCGTCTCCAACCTCTATCTCGATAATGGCTATCTCTTCTTCCAACTCGTGCCCATCGAGCAGCGCATCCATGGCGATAGCATCGACCTGCAAATGCGCGTCATCGAAGGCCCTCAGGCTCGCATCAATCGAGTCGTAATCAATGGTAACGACCAACTCTATGAGAAGGTGATACGTCGAGAACTCCGCGTCCGCCCCGGCGAACTCTTCTCCAAGAGCGACCTTATGCGCTCGGCTCGCGAGATCGCCGCTTCAGGTCATTTCGACCCCGAAAACCTCGATATCCGCCCCGAACCTAACGAAAGTGACGGAACCGTCGATATCCTCTTCAACCTTACTTCCAAGGCTAACGATAAAATCCAACTCTCTTTCGGTTGGGGTCAAACCGGTCTCACCGGCCAAGTCGCGCTCTCTTTCTCCAATTTCTCTATGCGCAACCTATTCAACCCCAAAAGCTATAAGGGTATTATCCCTCGTGGCGATGGCCAGACTTTCTCCATCTCGGCGCAAACCAATGCCAAGTATTATCAAAGCTATTCGATCTCTTTCTTCGACCCCTGGATCACCGGCAGCAGACCTAACTCCCTCGCCGTCTCTGTCGATTATAGCCGATCCACAGGTATAAACTCACAGTTCTATAACGACGCTTGGAGCTCCGCTTATCAGACCGCTCTCTATAACCAATATTCTTATAATACCAACTATTCAAGTTATGCCATCCAGAACGCTTACGACCCCAATAAGGTGCTCCAACTCGCCGGCGTTTCTGTCGGATTCGGTACTCGACTCACCTGGCCCGATGATTTCTTCCAGTTCCAGGCTTCGCTCGCCTATCGTTGGTATTACCTCAAGAATTGGGATTACCTCTATTATATGCGTAATGGTACGTCCAACTCTCTTACACTCGGCTTGACACTCTCTCGATCGAGTATAGACAACCCGATCTATACTCGCCGCGGTTCGTCTTTCTCGGTCGATTTCACCATGACTCCCCCGGCAAGCCTCTTCGGCAAGAAGGATTGGAAGACCCTCGCTGCTCAAGCCGATTATTCCAACACCGACACTGACTCGCGTGAAGCCGCTCGTACGCAACTCTATAAGTGGATCGAGTATTGGAAACTCCGATTCAAAAGCAAAACTTTTACTCCCCTCACTGACCCCAACGGCAAGTGGACTCTCGTGCTCATGACTCGAGCCGATTTCGGTCTCCTCGGCAGCTGGAATAAACATATCAAAACCCCGTTCGAAACCTTCTATTTCGGAGGTGACGGTATGACCGGTAGTTATACTTACGCCACTGAGACCATCTCGATGCGTGGTTATGAAAATGGTCAGTTCACCCCCAGCGGCTATGAAGGTTATGCCTACGGAAAGTTTACCGTCGAACTCCACTTCCCTTTCCTGCTCCAGCCATCTACCACCATCTACGCCATCGCTTTCGCCGAGGCGGGTAATTGCTGGACCAGCGTTAAGGACTTCTCTCCTTTCAACCTCAAACGTAGCGCCGGTGTCGGTGCACGTGTCTATCTCTCCATCCTCGGTTACCTCGGTATCGACTGGGGTTATGGTTTCGACAAGGTCTGGGGTCAACGTGGCGGTAGCCAAATTCACTTCATCCTCGGCCAAGAATTCTAATTCGTTATCATATATTTTCCCCTCTCTTATAAACCTTTTACCCCTTTCGGGTGTCATATCAGAAAAAAAGTTATGAAAAAGTTAGCATTTACACTCCTATTGGTTGCATTCTCTTTCGCAACCGCTTCGGCACAGAAGTTCGCTCTTGTCGATATGGAATACATATTGAGAAATGTGCCCTCTTATGAAATGGCGAACGAACAACTCAATCAGGTAAGCCTGCGTTGGGAAAATGAAGTCAATGAAGTCTCCAAGGAGGCTGAAACTATGTACAAGAATTATCAGTCGGATATGGTGTTCCTCACCGACGATCAGAAGAAAAAACGCGAGGAGGAAATCGTGGCTAAGGAGAAGGAAGCCACCGATCTTCGTTATAAGTATTTCGGCCCCGAAGGCGAACTCTATAAGAAACGTCAGTCTCTTATGAAACCTATCCAGGAGGATGTCTACAACGCCATCAAGGCTGTGGCTGAAGAGAAGGGTTATCAGGCTATATTCGACCGCGCATCTTCTCAAAGCATCGTCTTCGCTTCCCCTCGTATCGATGTCAGCAATGAAGTCCTCGCCAAACTCGGTTACGCTCAGTAATCTCCCCTTTAGTCTCTTTTTTTCGTAAATTAAAATTATAAACAACTATAAAAAATGATTAAGAAAATTCTTTTAGCTATCGCTATCGCCCTCCCCTTGTTCGGCGCTTCTGCTCAATCTACCGTGAAAATTGGCCTCGTTGACACCAGCGCAATCATCCAGGCTCTCCCCGACACTCAGGAGGCTCAAAAGAAAGTCGCTGATGCTTCCAAAAAGTATGAGGATGAGTATGCTCGCCTCGGTGAGGAGATGAAGCGTATGTACGACGAACTCCAAAATATGAAGGAGGATGAACTCCCCGCTATCCGCGAAAGAAAGATCCGTGAGTTCCAAGATTACCAAAATAAGGTGCAAACTTTCGAGCAGACTGCTCAGCAGGATCTCCAACGTATGCAGCAGGAACTTATGGCCCCGATCTTCCAAAAGATCAAGTCTGCCGTAGAGTCTGTCGGTAAGGAGAATAATTTCTCTATGATCCAGGACAATAACCCTCAGATGACTTTCTATTTCGCCGATCCCGTCGTGGACATTACTCCCATGGTGAAGGCTAAACTCGGACTGAAGTAATTTTACAGGTTTTTATATTTCTCACCAAGGGGCTGTGTCGATCTTTTCACTTCGATCGACTCAGCCCTTTAACCAATAGTTTATGAGCACTTCCCCAGGTCGTATCGGCGTATTCGATTCCGGTTATGGCGGTCTTACCATCCTTAAGGAGATGAAACGCATCCTCCCGGAGTATGACTACCTCTATCTCGGCGATAATGCCAGAGCCCCTTACGGCTCCCGTAGTTTCGATATCGTATTCGATTTTACTCGTCAGGCTGTCGAGGAACTTTTCCGCCGTGGTTGCCACTTGGTGATTTTGGCTTGTAACACCGCCTCCGCCAAGGCTCTCCGCTCTATCCAGCAGCATGTCCTCCCGGTCTCTTATCCCCACCGTCGTGTGCTCGGTGTCATACGCCCTACCGTGGAGGCGGTCGGCGAAATATCCCGAAGTCGACATGTCGCTCTCCTCGCCACCCCCGGCACTGTCCGTAGCCACTCTTATCAACTCGAGATCGCCAAACTTTATCCCGATATGCATATCACCGAGACCGCTTGCCCTATGTGGGTGCCTCTCGTAGAAAATGGTGAAGCCTCCGGTGATGGCGCAGATTTTTTCGTCAAAAAGTATATCCACCAGACTCTCGATGCAGACCCCGATATCGATACTCTGCTACTCGGCTGCACACATTATCCAATCCTCCTCCCTAAGATTCGTAAGTATGTCCCCGATTCCGTAACTGTCCTCCCTCAAGGCGAGATCGTCGGCAGATCGCTCGCCGATTACCTCTCTCGTCACCCCGAAATCGATCAACTCTGCTCCAAATCCGGTTCCGTCAACTTTCTTACCACCGAAACCCCGGAGCAGTTCGACTCCCTCGCCTCTCTTTTCATGGAGGGGCAAGTAAATTCCATGAGAATCACCCTCTAATTCATAATTAATACCTATGGACCAATCTCTCAAAGACACTCTCAAGACCCTCCCTTATCAGGAGGCTATCGATATCCTCTCTCGATATATCGAGCAAAATCCCCGGGACGAAGAGGCTTTCACTGCACGCGGCATGAGATATTGGGGCGCCGCTAAGCGTAGCCTCGCTATCAATGATTTCCTCGCTGCTATCCGCATAAACCCCGATAGCCCCGCTCAGCAAGCCCTCAATGCTGCCAACGAAATCCTCGATTATCGCAATAAAGACCTCTATAACCCTTGATGAAGTCTTTTTTAGTGTCAACAAATGTAAATAAGTGTGAAATAATGTAAAAATATATCGTCGGAGTCTTTCTATTTTATCAAGATTCATTAACTTTGTGTTCCATTAAGATGGGTGACACATATCGCCCGACGTTATGTGGATGCAGAAATGGTGGAATGGTAGACACGAGGGACTTAAAATCCCTTGCCTGATGAAGGCGTGTGGGTTCGAGTCCCACTTTCTGTACTAACT
>SFMJ01000096.1 GCA_004553095.1 Bacteroidales bacterium | reverse complement strand
TCCTCGTCTTATGGGAGCGAGAACTAAAAGGTTGAGTTTCGGATATCCGTCAGATATGCTGACGATGGTCGATATTGGCGGTAATACGATGAAGATGTATGTCGACTTGAAAGCCTTGTTTGAAGAACCCTTCCCTGCGAGCAACGATTTGAGAGTCGACTATTATTGCAATGTGGCAAGATCACTTTTGTCAGAAAGCAAAAGCTATTTCCCGATGGACTTCCAAATCAGAGAAACGGATAAATTCCCGGCACCCCGATACTTGGATTTCCGCCTGAAGAATGAACAGGACTCTCGGCAATTATTGCAAAATTTGATTATCCCCTATATGATAGCTCATCGGGAGGAGATCAAAGCATATATCCAAAATCACCCGACACTCTCGAAGCATAGCGCAGCACTCTGCTCAGCCATGGATCGCCTCGAAGAACTGGTAGAGGGCACTACGAAGATCACAATCGGCTATAATATGGTCGAAATTCCTGTAGGTGGAGCCAAAACGTTCGAACATCTCTGCCGCGAGATCTGGGAAAGCGATCCCGAAATTGAATAAGTTGACATATAGCATAAGAATATAAGAGAGCCCCCACATCGTGTGGAGGCTCTCTTTATGTGTTGTGGGTTTTATTTCTTTTGGGTTATGGTGTGGATGGTTTCGCCTTGGCTGTTGATCATGTCGAGACGAAGTTCACCCTTCGAGAAGCTTAAGATCGAGAAGCCGGCATCGCCACTTACGAATTGTGTGCCATCTACTTTCCCTACTTTCTGACGTGATAATGAAGCCGAAGTGTTGACCACATAGTCGATCTTCGACCCTGCCGGACGTATGTGCTGGAAGTTGTGGATGTGACCGCAGATATACATATTAACACCATATTTGCGAAGAATAGGATCAACGCGACGCTGCATATCTGTACGCTCTTCGACATCTTTGGAAGTGTCGGCATAGATAGGATGATGTCCCACCACAATCACCCAATCCTCCTTGGCGATGCTCAGTTGCCAATCGAGCCAAGCTAACTGTGTGTCGATATCCTGTCCGGCGACATCGGGATAATCAGCCAAGTCATTCTGATACTTGTCGATCAGTGGAGTGGTGTCGATAAACACCACTCTCAACGAGACATTCTCATCCTCATCGTGGAATACTCTTGTATAATAGCGCGAAGGCATCTCCCAGCGACGGCTCACTGCCGAATAGTCGATCACTGCCTGCGTATTGCCACGATACTCATGGTTGCCCAAGACCGGATACCAGGGAATCTGAAGTTCCGGATGGCTATAGATCAACTCAAAATTGGTGGTCCAGAGAGGATCGGCAGTGCTCTGAACGCCCATATAGTGATGGACATCTCCCAGAGCCAATATGGCCTCTGCATCATACTTTTCAGCCATCTCTCCCATTAGGGCGGCGATAGGCTTCTGTTCGTGGTATCCATTGCGACCCAAGTCATTGGCAACAAGCAGTTGGGTGCGAGCCAAGGATGCTGCTGATCCAATCAGGATCATCAACATCGGAATCAGATATCGTTTCATTTTACACCGTAAGCACCAAAATATTTCTGAATAGCGGGAGAGGTATAAGTTTTCTCACCGACGGTAAGACCCGTAGCGAAGTAGGAAGTTACACTGCCGTTGGCACCCGACAGAGCGGCTGCACCGGAAGCCAAGTGGAAGTCCCAAGTGGGGTCTAAGGTATAACCGGTCAGAGAAGTGGCGTTGATGTCGAACGCTGCGAAACCGGGATCCAAGAGCTTGCCCGGCTCTGAGATAAGACTGTGAGTGTCGACATTGGGGCTATAGTTCTTATTCTTCTGAGAATATCCCTCGGCGGCATTGCCTACAGTTGACTCACCCACGATCGGAGTTGACTGGCTACCCGAAGCATAGAAGTTATAATCGATCACAGACTTGTCGTCATAACCGGCATCCGACTTATTGGGGTCGCTATACTTGGGAGTCATGGCGCGGAACTTGCAGTTGACCATCAGATTGTTCACTACATTGACCAGTGCATTCTTCTCAACATATACGCAGCCACCTTTCTCGCCGTCGCGACGCCATCCGGCGTTGATGATAGTATTGTTGTAGGCGTTGGCAAGCAGTTGACCGCGAGTCTCACTCTGACCGGACGAAGAGAGCTTCAGACCATTGGTGTTGGGTGAGAACATCAGGTTGCCGGCCACGTCAGCCTTCACACCGGCTTTCAAGTTGACAGCCTCACCGCCGGTATAACCGTTGGCTACGAATACATTATTGGTGATGATGCCGTTACCACCCATCATATAGATACCATCCGATGCACCATTGCGGATCACCGAATTAGTCAGCACATACTTGCCCGAAAGATTGTTGGTGGTGACCTGAGGATACATATCGTCACCGGCAGTGTAGATTCCGGCGATGGCAGCGGGTGAGCCTTCGATCACCTGAGCGCCGGTATATTCGATTACGACATGGTCAAGAGCCATTTCAGAGCAAGATTCGTAAGCCACGATGCCACCCCAAAGACCCTTGAAGGCGTTGGCATCTGTACGAAGTGAGGGATCGACAGTGAAGGTGATAGGATTCTTCTCTGTGCCGAGTGCATAGAGATTACCCTTAACCGAGATCTCTACAGGCACATGGTTCACACCGACACCTTTGTCGCTGACGATGATGGTGACACCCGGCTCGATGGTGAGTGACTTACCTTCGGGCACTACCAAGTGACGATCCAATTGGATGGTCTCACCCGATTTCCACACACCCGATACGATCATCTCTGTCTCGGTGATCTCTTCATCTGCCTTGGGGGCATCATTGTCGTCGCTACAAGCCACGAGGAGCGAGCTGCACATTACAGCGGCTGCTGCATAGAAAATCTTAAATTTCATCTTTCTTTTGGTTTTAATGATTGTTTGTTGTATTATCACAATTTATATCTTATGCCGATCATCAGCGTCTGTCCGTAGCGCTCTTTACGCTCGAGAATATTGCCGTGATAGCGGGGGAAGTCGGTCACACCATCCGTGTGAGGACCCTTGTTGATATAGCGGATCAGAGGGAGGTTGAGCAGGTTGGTCGCCTTGAGGAAGACCTCGATACCACATTTCCAGGACTTCTCAGCCGAGAGCTCCATGCGGAAATACTCGTTCTCCCAGATGTCGTTGTCATACCAGTTGGAGACGTCGGCGAGTCGCTTGCCGATAAAGCTGCCGGTGAGTTGAGCATTGATGCCATGGCGCGTATCTTTGTAGATCAGCGAGAGGTTGGCGACATGGGCTGCCTGTCCGGCGAGGGGTCGCGATTGCTTCATGGTGATGATATCGTTGCCCTGCATGGTCTTCTTATCGGTGGTGATGCGCGAGTAAGTGAAGGTGTAGTTGAATTTGATGCCGAAATAACGGAAGTATTTCATCAGGTCGATCTCGACACCGGCATTGTTGGCATTACCCAGATTCAGCGGGGTGTAGTATGTGTCTTGACCCTCGGTGATCAGACCATATTCTATCGGGTTCTGAAGGTGCTTATAGAAAAGCCCCACCATCACCTGCTCTTGCGAGCGGGGAAAGAACTCCCAGCGGAAGTCGACATTGTCGGCGATGGTATGTTTCAAGTCGGGATTTCCCTTCTCCTTATACTCTTCGTTGATGATGCTGTAAGGCACGATCTCGAAGAAACTTGGGCGATTGATGGCGCGTGCATAACTGAGGTGAAGATTCATGTTGGAGGATAAGTGATACTTCAGATGCAGGTCGGGGAGAATGTCCCAATATTTCTGATTCCCCTTGCCGTCGGTAGAACGGGGAAATTTCAAGGTATAACCCTGATCTGTGTGTTCGGCGCGGAGTCCACCCACCACCTCGAAGCGGTCGGCAGTGAAAGTCGCCATACCATAGAGAGCACCGATGCGCTCGGTGGCTTCATAGTTGAGGGGATCGCCGACGTTGCCATGTTCACGCGGGGTGATCAGGATCTGATCGAAGTTGGTCCAGTCGGTGCCATATACTTGATAGCGGTCGGTGCCGGTCGCGCTGTCGAAGGTGTATTCGTTGAAGAAAGAGTCGCGATATTTGTCGCGATACATACCACCGACTTTCACCACCCATGCCGGAGCGGGACGATATGCCAAGTTGAGGTAGCCGGCGAAGTCGCGGTCGGAGTTATGCTCCCAGCGGCGGGTGGCTGCCTTGTTGGTCTGGATATGGTTGCTCTGAAGATATATCTGTGCATTGTCGGGGGTCTTGTTGGTGGCTATAGAATATAGTCCCTTCCAGTCGAGCACCCAACGGTCGGCGAGGAAATGATGGTCGCCCGAGAGGGTGGTGTTGAAGATCTGCTGGCGATTATGGCGCATTCTGACAGATGCCACTTGGTCGCCTGCCTCGGTCCGCACTTGGTCATCGCCCATGTTCAGATAGCCGTTATACCACGACAGATGGTGATATGGATTGAATGCATAGTCTAACTTGGCGTGTAGGGCGAGACGCTCTTTATTGTCGGAATATGTGCGGTAGGTGATATCGCCCGATGACTTGGTGTAGTCGTAATAGTCCATATTTTTGCCGCGATTCAGGTTCTGATAACTTGCCGAGAGGAGGAATCCGAAGCGGTCGCCGAAGAAGCGGTCGCCATACGACAAGGAGGCTATCAAGTCGGGTAAGGGGCGGCGTGAGGTGATGTGGAGGTTTTGCATAGTGAAGTCGGAGGAGGTCACCCGGTTGCTGCCGATATTACCCATCACTTCGTCGGGCGATTTCGGGGCTATGGCTCCATGGTCGAAGGAGAGAAAATCGCGACTGAAGTAGAGGGCGTTATAGCCTGTGGAGAGGCTGGCGGCAAGAAGTCGGCGTGCCGGTGCATCTTTCATCACCAAGTTGACGGCGCCTCCGATGCCATCACCCTCCATTTCGGCGGTCATCGACTTGTTTACCTCGATGCGCGACAGGATCTCCGAGGGGAATAGATCGAGGGGCACGAAGCGGTTCTTATTGTCTGGACTCGGTATTTTGACACCATTCACCAAGGTGTAGTTATATCTCTTATCCATGCCGCGGAGGATGGCATATTGACCCTCGCCCGATGAGTTACGTTCGACGGTGACGCCCGACATCTTCTGGATGATGTTGCCCACCGTAATGTCGGGAGCCAGTTCCATGGCGCGCGATCCCAACACGTTGACGACATTGGCAGAGGTGCGTTCGATCTCGATCGCCTTGGCGTCGGTGCTGCCGTTATAGTTCGACACTACTACCACCTCCGAGAGGAGGGTGGCGCTCTCTGCCAACTTTATCTCCACCGGCGAGCCCGTGTAAGGCACTTCCACCGGATCATAACCCACATACGAGCAGCAAATCACCGGAGATTTGACAGCGGTTTTAAACGAGAAAGAGCCATCGAGGCCGGTGGCAGTACCCTCGGCGGGATGACCCTTGATATAGATGGAGGCGCCGATAAGCGGCTCGCCGTTGAGGTCAGTCACAACACCCTTCACGGTGACAGCGGCTGAAGAAACTCCGGCAACCGAAGCGGAAGCGGACAGAACATTCCAAGCAGAAGAAGAGGAGGAAATACTCCAAGCGGGAGTTCCCGCCAATAGCAAGGAAATAGCGATGATCAGATGTTTCATCAATGTAACAAATCTTTAATTTGCCGCAAAATTAGAGATCAAATATTAAAGAAATATTACAAAAACATAAACAAAACATTGCATCCACTAGATCCAAGCATCTCCGCTCAGAAACAATATCTCCGCCCCAAAAACAACGGTGCATTTCTTTATATTTGGTTACTTTTCATTTTTTTAGAAAAATCAGTACGAAAATTTGTATAATACGAAAAATCGTATTAATTTTGCAGTGAGTTCTTGCTCTTAACTTGTTTAATTAAAAATTTTTTTAAATGGAACAACTTACTGACAAAGAGGAAGAACTTATTGCAGCAATCCGTAATTACAGGAGGGGCTTGCCTTTTTGAGGACTTTGATAATTGACAACATGAAAATAAAATAATCAAACACTAAATTCGGCAATAATGGAAACTGTAATTAATGCTCCTCTTGTAGTTGATGCCAAGTCTCGTCTTTCCGATATTTTGGTTGAGATATCTTGGAGAGAGATCGCTCGCAGATATTTCGGAAAATCAAGCTCATGGCTCTATCATAAACTGGATGGGATCAAGGGGGATGGATCCCAAGGAGGATTCACTCCGGAAGAAACCCTACAATTAAAAGAGGCATTGACAGACCTCGCATCACGCATCTCAAACGCCGCCTCCAAGCTCTAAGGCAATCACGACCCCGCCCGTCCAGCGGGGTTATTCCGTTTTAATGAACGCGCTCTAATCAACGCGGCCTATTAATAGCGATATATAGCACCAACAAAAGCATATTCCGCAAAAATAAAAAGACTCAAATATGGATATATTGATAATAATTGGAGTAGTGATTTTCTTGATAATCGTCTTCAAGACGCCCTCCAACGGCTCGAATAAAAAGCGCCGTCGGCGTTATACCAATAGGAATACCAAAAGATTGCCATGGTTCGACACCCGAAGAAAAAGACGCTGA
>SFMJ01000095.1 GCA_004553095.1 Bacteroidales bacterium | reverse complement strand
TCAGTCACATACAGGAGTATGCTCCTTTCAGCAAGTAATCAAAATCGACTCAAGGCTACGACCTCTACGACCCCAAAAATTTAAGGAACGCGCTCTTAATGATTGGTATTAAAAAACTGATTGTTTTTTAGAGTGATGCGACACCTGCCATTGCACTGATGTCGTGTTGTAGTGAAATACAACACTGCAAAGATAGGCATAAAAATCGGAATAAAGCAAACAAATCTCCAACTTTAACATTTATTAACACATGGAGCAAAAAAAGTCGGCGCAAACCCGCATGCGCCGACTTATTGTAGGGGATTAGAAGTTGTAGCCTATGGTGAAGGTCCAACCTTTGGTTAGGCCACCGAAGTTCTTTTTGAGGTTGTCGATTTTGAGTTCTTTCCAGGCGGAGATGCAGCCTGCCATGTAGTGTGCACCGATGTAGTAATGGTCGAAGATTTCGAATCCGGTGCCCATCTTGAATCCGAAATCGACCGAAGCGGGAGTCTGCGTGAATAGTGGCACAGGGTTCTCGGCGCCGGACATGAGGTGAGTCACCTTGTTTTTCGAATCGAGGAGGATGGCGAGGTATGGTCCGAACTCGACGTTCCATCTCACTTCATCGACGATGTTGAAGTGCATCACAGCCATGATGGGGATGGTGAGGTTATAGCTATTGCGCTTGCCGAGCTGAGTATATTCATCGGCTCCGCAGATGGCTTCGAGGCCGGAGCCGACGGCAGTTCCTGCCAGAGCGTAACGACCGCTACGGGTATCAAAGAAGACACCGGGCTGGATCGAGAGATAATCACGGATATTAAGGTCAGCCACCACACCGACGCTGAAGCCGGTGCCCCACGTTTCGTTATGGAACGAAAGTGATGAAATCGTCACACTTCTCGGTGGAGAAGAAATCGGCAGCATTCAAGCTTGCCACGCTGAGAGCGCACAGGGCGCCGAACAAGAATTTTTTCATACGATAAATTAAAAGAGACAATAACAAAAAACACTGTGTGTTTTGACTACCACCTATCCTATTTTACAAATTTAATAAAAAATTTGCAGACAAATGAAAGTATATCTCTTTTATTTTGTAATTTTGCAGACAGAAGGCAATAATGAGACGAAAATGGGAAACTCACGATTGTCTTGAAAGACTCAAAAATTATTTTGTTTCCATCAAATATTATTCAAACATTCAATCAATGGTAGCAAAAAAGCACAAATACAATAGTCTACTGGTGAACGCCCGCGACTATATGTTCATCATCTTCGGGTTGTGTCTTTATGCCTTAGGGTTCACGGCATGCATTCTACCCCACAAGGTGGTGATCGGCGGCATGGCCGGTGTATCGACGTTGGTATACTTTGCTTCGGGTCAGGTGATACCGGTGTCAGTATCCTCCTACGCGCTGAACATTCTCTTGCTTGGCATAGCCTACAAGATAGTGGGTCGGACCTTTGTGATGCGCACGATCTTCGGCGTCACGGTAATCGCCCTGTGTCTGGCTGTGGGTGAGAAGGTATTTATGGGGTTGGGACATCCGTTGATACCGGATCAGACGGTATCGCTCGTGTTGGGTGCCATCTTATGCGGCACGGGTGTGGGCACATGTTTCGTGCATAACGGTTCGTCGGGAGGCACGGATATCGTGGCGGCATGCGTATCGAAGGTGAGCAATGCCAGCATCGGGCGTGTGATGATCTACACCGATATGCTTATCGTATCGATGTCGATACTACTCCCCTTCGAGGGCACATTTACCGAGCGAATCGAGGCTCGCATACCGACCATAGTATATGGTCTGATGATCACCTTTATCATCTCCTATATCACTGATATGGTGATCAATACCAACCGTCAGGCCACACAATTTTTCATCTTCTCGCCGAAATGGGAGGAGATCGCCGACCGTATCATCAATGAGGCACATCGCGGCGTCACCGTGGTGGATGGCATCGGATGGTATACGAAACATAGCAGCAAGATCCTGATGGTGTATTGTCGCAAGATCGAGTCAGTGACCATCTTCCGCATCGTGAAGAGCATCGATGAGAATGCCTTTGTGACCCAAGGGGCTGTGAATGGCGTATATGGACAGGGCTTCGACAAGGTAAAGATCAAGCTCAAGAAGCAGCCGACCCAGCCGCATGCCATCGAGACCAACCCCGACAGCGACCCGCGCAACAAGATACGTCGCGACAACACCGAAGAGTAATCGGATAAAATCGGTCAACCCTCCTATTATATATAGGTAGAAAAAAATATTCGATTTATATATTGATAGAAAAAAATAATCGATATGCGTTCTAAAGCATATCGATTATTTTTTGTGCATTATCGGGCTGACGGATGTCGAGGTGGGAATAGTCTGTGTCTCGTTTTCGCCAGGTGATCTGCTTCTTGGCGTATACTCGGGTATTCTTCTTGATTCTTTCGATGGCGACATCAGGCGTCATCTCTCCGGAGAACATGGCAAACATCTCCTTGAGGCCCACGGTATTCAGCGAATTGAGGTGACGGAGATGATATACGCTTCGCGCCTCCTCTTCGAGTCCCGTTTCGACCATAAGATCTACGCGGCGGTTGATACGGTCGAACAGGAGCTCGCGCGGGGCATCGAGGCAAATTTTGAGGATGCGGAAATCGCGGGTGACACGCTGGCCGGTGCGGAGTCGGCTATACTTTTCGCCGGATGCACGGATGATCTCAACAGCATGGAACACACGCTTGATGTTGCAGCGATCGACTATCCGGAAATACTCCGGGTCGAGCCGGGAGAGAGTATCCAGGAGCCACTCATCGCCGCGGGCTTCATGCTCCTCTTTGAGGCCGGAACGGATATGGTCGGGCACGGTGGGGAGGTCGTCGATACCATTGCAGAGGGCATCGACATACATCATCGAGCCGCCACACACCACTGCCACTCCCCTATCGGCGAGCAATCGGCGTATAATGCTGAGGGCCTCCTGTTCGAACTCCGAAGCACTGTAATATGCATCCAAGGGGAGCATATCGACCAGATGATGAGGGACGCGGCGGCGCTCCTCGGGGGTGGGCATAGCCGTGACGATGGGTATGCCTTGGTAGATCTGGCGGCTGTCGGCGGAGATGATCTCCGTGTGGAGGCGTTCAGCCACATCAACAGCCAGAGCCGACTTGCCCGAGGCAGTCGGCCCTGTGATGACTATAAGAGTGGGTGGGTAACTACCCATATCGATTAGCGCTCGGCTATGAGTTTGCAGATGTTGACGATCACCTCAGTAGCCTTCTCCATCGACTGGATGGGCACATACTCATATCGACCATGGAAGTTCTCGCCGCCGGCGAAGATGTTGGGACAAGGGAGCCCCTTGAACGAGAGTTGAGCGCCATCTGTGCCGCCACGGATAGGCTGCACTTTGGGCTCGATGCCTGAAAGTTCCATAGCCTTCTTGGCGATCTCGATGATGTGCATCTGTGGCTCGATCTTCTCGCGCATGTTGTAATATTGATCTTTGATCTCAGCCGTGCAGCAACCGGGATATTCCATGTTGGTTTTGCGGCAGAGATGTTCGATCTCACGCTTGCGGCTCTCGAAGCGGGCGCGGTCGTGGTCGCGGATGATATAGGTCAGAACGGTCTGCTCGACACTACCCTCGATGCCTACCAGATGGTAGAAACCCTCGTAGCCTTCGGTATGCTCGGGAGTCTCCCAGCGAGGCAACATGGCGATAAAGCTATTGGCGACGCGGATAGAGTTGATCATCTTATGCTTGGCATAACCGGGATGTACGTTGCGACCCTTGATGGTGACCTTGGCGGAGGCAGCGTTGAAGTTTTCATACTCGAGCTCGCCGATTGTGCCGCCATCCATAGTGTAGGCGAAATCGCAGCCGAAAGCCTTGACGTCGAACTTATGGGCACCCAAGCCGATCTCCTCATCGGGGTTGAAGCCGATGCGGATCTTGCCATGCTTGATCTCGGGATGGCTCTGGAGATAAGCCACAGCGGTGATGATCTCGGCGATGCCGGCCTTATCGTCGGCGCCAAGGAGTGTTGTGCCGTCGGTGACAATCAGGTCATTGCCCAAATAATTGACCAGCTCGGGGAAATCCTCGGGATTGAGAGTGATGCCCTCAGCCTCGTTGAGCACGATGGCCTTACCATCATAATTCTTGACGATGCGGGGATTGACATGGCGGCCCGACATGTCGGGGCTCGTATCCATGTGGGCGATAAAGCCTACCACCGGCACGGCACGATCCATGTTGGATGGCAATGTGGCGAAGAGATAACCATTCTCATCGAGAGTGACATCGCTAAGGCCCATGCCAAGCAAAATGGCTTTCAGGTATTTGGCAAATTCCATCTGACCCGGAGAGGAGGGTGTCATATTGGTCAACTCATCGCTCTGGGTGTCGAACTTGACAAAATCTAAAAATCTATCAGTTACTGTCATAGTATTGATTTTAGATGTTTATCCGCCCCCGCGAGGGAGCGGGACTTGAATTTTCAGAATTAATACGCGAATTTAATGATTTTTTCTAAGATAATCACTAAATTTGTGGTATGAAAAAAGTTATTTTTATCATTCTGCTCATTTCGGGCATAATTTTCTTTGGTTTTAAGCTTACCGGCATCAATCCGTTTGCCTCGGAAGCGAGTGATCAGACGACTCATAATCAGGCATCTTCGAGTGGCAACTCTGCGGGCGATGTCGGTTGCGATCATGCCGAACTTCTACGAGTGGAGACTCCCTCATCGCTGTCTTCTCAAGAGAAGGATTATCGGGGATTTCGCCTATCGTTCAACGCAGACAACCACACCCCCAACTGGGTGGCGTGGGAACTTTTGCGCAGCGAAACCGACGGGAATGTGGCTCGCAATAATAATTTTTGGCAAGATGAGGATATGAAGGGATGTCCTGTCACCGATGATTATAAACATTCGGGGTATGATCGAGGACACATGTGTCCGGCAGCCGATCAGAAGTGGGATCCACAAGCCATGGAAGATTGCTTTGCCTTGACCAATATGGCGCCACAAGCGCATACGCTCAACGACGGGGCATGGAAGACCCTGGAGAATAAGGAGCGTAATTGGGCGGATCGCGACTCGGCGATAGTGATCGTGGCGGGACCCATCTATCAGGAGGGCGACAGGGAGCGTATCGGCAAGATAGGAGTAAGAGTGCCGGGAGCATTTTTCAAGGTGATTATTGCCCCCTATCTCGACTCGCCGCGTGGCATCGCTTTCGTCTATCCCAACACCACCGCCCCGGGCAATATGCAGAACTATGTGATGACCATCCGCGAAGTGGAGCGACTCACCGGATTGGATTTCTTCAGCGCACTCCCCGATGATGTCGAGGAGATGATCGAGACCAAAGCATCATTTCGCGACTGGAACTAATCTCTTCATAATACAGAGCATATTAATCATTCAGACTTAGAGCGTTCGCTCTTAGATTTACATACAGACCAATAAGCAATCAGACAGATATGGAAACCATTGTGGCAATCTCATCGCCCCGGGGATCGGGGGCTGTAGCATTAATCAGGCTTTCGGGAAGCGGAGCAATAGACATCGCGTCTCGAGCCTGGAGAGGGCGGGACCTGCATGACGTAGCATCTCACACCGCCCATCTCGGCAGCATCATCGACTCCGCCGGCGAGACTATCGATCAGTGTGTAGCCACAATATTTCGGGCGCCCAACTCATTCACCGGGGAGGATACTGTAGAGCTGGGAGTGCATGGTTCGCCATGGATCCAGCGGGAGGTGGTGCGTCGACTCATCGATCTGGGGGCGAAGCCTGCCGGGCCGGGCGACTTCACGCGTCGCGCCTTCCTCAATGGCAAACTCGACCTGGCGCAAGCCGAGGGTGTGGCAGACCTGATCGCCGCCTCTTCGCGTGCCGCACAACGTCTTGCCATCTCTCAACTCTCGGGCAGGTTCTCATCGCGCCTCAATATGCTTCGTGAGCAGCTGGTCAATCTCGCTTCGCTCTTGGAACTCGAGCTCGACTTCTCAGAGGAGGATGTAACCTTTGCCGACCGCACTCAGCTCATCGACATAGCCAATGAGACCCTCGCCATAATCGACCGACTTGTAAGAAGTTATGCCTCCGGCAAGGCTTTCAAGGAGGGTGTGCCGGTGGCGATAGCCGGACATCCCAATGCCGGGAAATCGACGCTGCTCAACCATCTTCTTGATGACGACAAGGCGATAGTGAGCGATATTCCCGGCACGACACGCGACCTGATCGAAGACACTCGCGAGATCGAGGGCATCCTCTTCCGGCTCATCGACACTGCCGGTCTGCGCGACACCACAGACAGGGTAGAGAAGATCGGGATCGACCGCGCCAACGGCGCCATCAGCCGCGCTGCCATAGTGCTCTGGCTCATCGATGCCTCGGAAAGTCCGGAGATAGTGGCGCAGCGACTTGTGGAGACTGCCGAGCGTATCGCTCGACTCGACTGCCACAACATCATCCTGCTCAATAAAATCGATCTTGCCACTACCCCACTCCCCACGACTGGCGAAATCCGCAACTCGCAAGGCGAGGCGGCAGAGATAATTGAGATCTCGGCGAAGACAGGGAAGAACTGCGAGGCAATAGAGCATTATCTTGCACAAATGGCACAAAAAGAGCATAACCCCGATGCCGAACTGATAGTAACGAACGCGCGTCACTACGAGGCGCTGCGCTCAGGGGCTGAATCCTTAAGGCGAGCCAAAGAGGGGATAGAGACAGGGCTATCGGCGGACTTCATAGCGCAAGACATACGCGAGACCCTCCACCACCTGGGCGAGCTAACGGGCGCCATAACCACCGACACCCTCCTACAAACCATCTTCACCCGCTTCTGCATCGGAAAATAGACCGCCTGACCATACTTGCAAAACGGTCTTGTAACTGCTTATAAACCACCATTAACAGTTTGCAGATGAAACAATTATCGTTGTTACTCACGGACAATTCGCAAGAAACCTCATAGCTGCACATTTCAACTGCAACTATCATGAGGTTGCAACATTCGTGAATGCAGAGATTAGGATGTTAAACATTTGATAACAATGCTATGAATTATATAAATAAGAATTATTTTACGCCTTTATTGAACTTATTTCTTGAGAAGGTTGAAAAAGATTATGATTGTCGATATTATCAACTTCCATTTATTCCTTATACGTTTAGTAAATATCATAGCGCTGAACGAAAAATATTTTATGTTGGTAGAGACACGTACTATTGGCTTGAGTTGGATGCATTGTTTGATAGTAGCAACAAAATAAATCATGAATTATACCTAGAACGAAATTGTGAATATGTTACTACAGACAATATTCTTAACGATTGGTCTAAAGCTGGTAGCTTTTGGGGATTCGTTGGTCATCTACAATTATTGCTAAGCAAAGGCGTATATTATCGTGATTTTTCGACAC
>SFMJ01000094.1 GCA_004553095.1 Bacteroidales bacterium | reverse complement strand
TCTCCGATTACAATACAATGGGAAAGTTCTGCTTGGAAAGGGGAGATGGCATCGTTGATACCATCCCTCTCCAATTTTTTCCAATTGTTAATTGGTATACCTGTGCTCAATTCCAAGGAGTATTATTACTATGGTATTGAAGAAAGTGAGATATCCATCGAAAGAGTAATTCGAACGGCATTCCCGGGAGTTATACAAAAGGGTGTTGATACTGTGATTGACAACAAGAGATATCATCGACCGGGGATTGAAGAATATGGTCCACTGAAATCTTTGACGATACAAAATCCTTATAATACAGCGTTGATCATATCAAAGATTGATGATAATAGAATGTGTATAGTTATCAATGCCAGGGATATTTCATTAGAGAATTCAAAGCTCAAAAATCGACTGTTCTTTGCTAATGTTATACGTTCGCTTCTTTCGGAAAATAATTGTCACTTTGAGATGAATTATGAATTAGGCAAGACTGTTACCAGAAATCAACCTCCTATAAAAACTACGCGTGAGTTTCACATGACTCTGACAGAACCGCAGCACTCCCGCAATATTATGGAGTATGTGATCCTCCCTCTATTGATAGAGAACAGGGAGGCGATCAAGGACTATATACGCCAAGATGCCGAACTGTCTCTACATGCCGATGTGCTCTGTTCGGCAGTAGACCGTCTCGAAGAGATCTATGCCGGCACCACAGACCTAACCCTCGGCTACAGCCTCATCGAATACCTATCGGACGCGCTCGACTGGTACTCTGACCCTTGGCTATAGCCTCATCGAATCCCTATCGGATGCCCCGGCTCAGGGTTGTCATTTCCTCTTCTCCCGCGCCATACGCTGAAATTCCGACGGACTCAGGCCGGTGATTCGCTTGAAGGTTTTCGAGAATGTCGATCGTGATTTGAATCCGAGTTCCGCCACAATAGCCTCGATGGTGAGATGTCCGTAATGTTCGAAATCGACGAATCTTTTGCGTGCCACTGATATGCGGATCTCGTTAAGAAGCTGCGAGAAGGTGGTATCCATTCGCTCGTTGAGCACCTGGGAGACATATTTGGTGTTCGAGCCACAGAGGTCTGCGAGATCTTTGATGGTGAAGTCCTCGCGGCAGAACACTTTCTCATTGGCCATCAGTTCGATGATGCGCTCCTCGATTTCCTTTCCCCTGCTGTCGCTCAGCGAGGAACCCGAATATTTTTCCGAAGCCTCTTCCGGCTTGCCGTCATTGCTCGCATATGTGAGACGCACGGTCTCCTGCTGACAGCGAATAGCTTCCCTGAGTTTCTCCTCCGCCTTCATGGCCGCCATGTTGCGTTCATAAAGATTTCGGTTCTTGCGTAGCAGGTTTCGGTTCTGCATGAAAACCAGGACGCAGAGGACGGCCACGCACAGCAGGGCGATGCTGACTATGACAAGCGTGCGGCGACGCATCTTTTCCTCAATCTGCATCATGCTGATGCGTTTCTTGAAGCGGTCGGTCTCGTGAAACATCTCGAGATCGCGAATCTTGCCGAACTCACGCGTGTTGAACACTGAGTCGTTGAGCTCGAGTTTCTTATGCCGGTATGCGTCGGCCATATTCCGGTTGCCGGCTTCGGCGTAAATGTCGTGCAGCGACGAATAGGTGCTGATCAGCAACTCTGTGAAGCCTGCGTCACGGGCCAGAGCCTCCGCTTTCTTCATATATAGTACGGCCGAGTCGGTCTGCCCGGCCTTCTGGAAAGTCTTGCCCAGACCGATATATGAGGCGAATCGGTTTCGCGCCGGAATCAGCATCGAGCCCGAAGCATCGAGCGACTCCCTGTATTCACGTATCGACGCGTCGTGATTGCCCTTGATGTCGAAAAGCCTGGCACGCGAGAGATGTGCGGCAAGGGCCCAGCCGGGATTGTCGGCGGTCTTCGGCACGCGCGAGTTGTATCGGCGGATCAGGTCGGCGACAGAATCCTCAGGCACCACAGTGCTGTCGATGTCGGCCGTCAGTATGTTTATCAGAGAAGCGGAGGCCATGTAATAATGCCCTTTGGCCACGGCCTCGTCGAAGACCTTGTGCAGGAGCTCGTAGGCGCGTCTGCGGTCGCCGTAATAAAGGTATATGGCCGACAGGTTTAGGTAACCCGGCGCATCGGCGCGTCCGTCCATCTCTATTGCGGTCACGAAGTGGGAATATGCGTCAACATAGTTGGAACTCAGAAAGCTCAGCACGCCCAGGCTGTTTTGCGCTTCGGCGGCGTAGACCTTGTCTTCGAGCCTGCGGCCTGTCTCATATCTGTCGGATATGATGGTATAGACGGCCATGGCGCTGTCGATGCTGTTGCGCGACAGGAGTTCCTGCCCGAGCTGTTTGAGATCGGACATAGGCGCATCCTTATATTGCCGGTAGAGCATATCGAGGTCTGCACCGGCCCCGCGACAGGAGGCGACACAGGCTGCAATGACTGTCATTATGATTATCAAAGGTCTCATGCTGTTGTTACAACGTTATGTGGCGTGTCAAATTAGATAAAACAGTGACGTCGGGGTGTCTATTCTTGAATTGACACGGTGGCGTGCCGTCTGATTTTGCGAAAAAAGCAGATTTAATCTAACTTTACTGCAAAATTAATCATTAATTTTTTAATTCGGCTCATCGACAGACTGAATTATTGACAATACTCATTTTATTTCTTAATTTTCCAGCAATATGAAACAGACCTACATCAAGATGATGGCTCTGGCCGCATTGCCGCTATGCATCGGCGGCGCGCTTGCCACCAATGCCATCGGAGGTAAATCCAATGCCGAAAGACTCGTTTCGATGGAGAAGGTAAAGGGAGCGCGTACTCCCGCACGGGTAATCACCATCGACGGATTCCTCTATGAGGATTTCGAAAGTGCTCCTGACGACGGGACGCAGCTGCCCGAGGGCTGGGTGATGACAGCGACGCCCGGCTATGAGACCGACCACTGGTCGGCCGGAACGCTCGGCCGCGGCGATACGCCGCTCAACGGTGTGTCGGGATACAAGTACGCTTTCATCATGGGCAATGAGAACGCGGCCCATGACTCCTGGATGTTCAGCCCCGCAGTCACGATGACAGCCGGCACGGAATACACCATAGAGTTTTTCGCGCTGATGCCCCCGGTATCCGGTTCGGACGTAATGGAGAAACTCGAAGTGTTCATAGGCGACGCCCAGAATCCCGGGGCAATGACCAGAAATCTCGAGGTAATCGAGAACGACAACGATTACTGGCGTTATTACGGCTATACTTTCGTGCCCGAGACTTCGGGAACGTACTGCATGGGCTTTCACAGCATTTCGCCTGCGGGCAGCAACTCCACAGCCATCGACGACCTCAAGATCTCAAGCGGCGAAATCGCCGTATTCTCCGGGAATTCGGAAGTCAGCCTCGGCTCGACCGACACGCGTGCCGGCGTGCTCAAAGGTAACTATACATTCGGCAACGGCGGCCACGCCCCTCTTGAGGTCAGCCTTAAGGAATGCAGCCCGGAACTGACTGTCGAGGGTCTGCCTGTGACGCTCGATGAATATCAGGACGGATCGTTCACAATCACGCTTACTGCCGCCGAGGCCGGAGACTACAGCGGATATGTGAAGATCGCCACCAACGACCCGACGCTTCCCGAGGTGAAGATCGACGTATTCGCCACTGTGAAGGAGGCCCGTGTCTCGGGCTATTGTCTCGAGGATTTCGAACTGGGCGGCCCCGAGGGCTGGGATCTTTGTTATGGCTCGGGCAATGTCTCGGCCTATGGCGGTTTCGAATCGAGCCGCGCATGGTATTGCACAACATTTTATCAGACCGATGATAGGAACGAGCAGCTCGGCGGCGTGGGCTTCACTACCCACTACGTCGAGATGGGAGCCGACCCGAAGATCAGCTTCATGTATCAGCTTGTCAACACCGACATGATGGGCTCGTCGGTGAACGGCCCGACAGCAGCCGACGAAGTCAAGGTTACGGCGCTCGTGACCGATGACAACGGGTTGACGTGGACTCCGGTCTTCACTCTCGAGCCGGGAGGAGAACAGGAGCTCACTCCGTCGCTTGACTACCAGGAGGCGGTTGTTCCGGTGCCCCAGTATGCCGGCAAGACCTGCCGCGTCCGTCTTGTCTTCAATCAGGTGAAGGGCAGTTTTATATTCAATCCCATCCGCACGATGGTCGACAATGTGTCTATAGGCACGCGTCCCACCGTAGACCTGAAGGCTACGACTCTCACCGGCCCGACATCTCTTGAGAAAGGTAAGGAATATACCTTTCTCGCCACAATCCAGAACAATAGCGCAGATCCGGTTGCGGACTATAAGGTCAGGCTTGTCAATACAGCCGACAACTCTGTCATCGCGACAGCCGACGGAACGGAAGTCGCCGCGGCAGGATCAGAATCAGTGCCGCTCGCATGGACACCCGATGCCGACGGAGCCTTTCATCTTGTCGCCCAGGTCGTGTCGGATGATGACACGACGCCCGATAACGATCTTTCATTTCCCCTCCATGCCATAGTCCTTCCCGAGGGCAACTCGGTATTAGAGATCGGCACCGAGGGCGAACGCAAGGCCGGGATGTATTATCCTGTCAATTTCTACGCCGTCGACACTGAGTCGCAGAGTGTATATTACGCCAACGAACTCGGCATCAACAGCTGCGTCATAAACTCGATGGTGTTCCGCTCATCTCTTGAGAGTGAATTCTTCAGCGAACCGGTGTCGTTCTATATTGGCGAGACCGACCGCGCGGACTTCGGTGACGAGAGGTTTGTCGACGCCGACAGCTTCACGGCCCTCTCTATATGAAGGAGGGTATGAATGACCTTGTGATTCCATTCGACGCCCCCTATGAATACAAAGGAGGGAACATCGTTATCATGGCCAGGAAATATGGCAAGGAGTTTGTCTTGGGCAAATATTTCATGATTCGTGAAACTCTCGACAAGGATACAAAACGATCAATCAATGTCTCTGCCTTCAAGTCGGGAGCCCTCGGCGAAGCGACACCGACAACCGCCGCCGTATATCCCGAAATCCGCTTCAATATGGTTGCCGCCGAGGCAGGCTCGGTATCGGGCAAGGTTGCCGACGCCGAGGGAGCAGTGGAAGGCGCGCTTGTCAAGGTGGCCGGCACTCAGCTCAGCGCGGTCACTGATGCGACTGGGTCATTCACGCTTCCCACGGTCGCCACTGGCGATGTCGCTCTTGAAGTCTCGAAACATGGCTACTATTCGCTGACATCCGATGCCAAAGCCGTGGCTAAGGACGCGAATACCGAATATGACCTCACTCTCGTTGCGCTGCCGCGTCACACGCTCGCGGGCACCATCGTCTCAAAGGCTACGGGTGAGCCCGTCGAGGGCGTGAAGGTAGTCCTCAAGGGTTACGATGACTTCAAGACATACAGCAATGACGAGGGCCGCTACGAGATCGCAGGAGTTTGCTCCGACACGGGAGCAGGATATTCGATACGCGTATCGAGCGACTTCTTCATCGCGCAGACTGCGGATCTTGAGGTAGAGGCCGACGTGGAGAAGAACTGGGAGCTTGCCGACAAGCCTCTTCGCGTCCATAATGTCGGCGCCATGAAGATAGGCGACGATGTGAACGTATCCTGGGATTCTCCTATGCCAGAATTCTCGTATGACTCCGGTGTCCCGTCAGACTACATCGGCTGGGCGCACGGCCAGAGCAACGTGATCGTGGCGTCGGTGTTCCACAACCATGCCAGGATCAAGGAAATCAGCTGGTACACGACCGACCAGTATGGCTGGCACGGCAACTTCAACGTCTTCATCTTCGGCCTTGACGCCGAAGGCAACCCTGACGTGAATAATATCCTTTATGTGGCACGCGGCGTCGACTTCACCGACAATGCCTGGTCCACCCACGTGCTCGGCAATCCCGTCGAAGCCGACGGATTCATGATTGCCGTGAGCTGCGACGGGTTCCTCGGCATCGGCATAACCGAGCCTACCGAGGAATACCCCTTCGAGGAGGGCCAGTGCTTCTACGCGGGCGATAACTACGAATGGGGCATATTCCCGATGTCAAACTTCAAGAGAGTTCACGTGATGCTCCGCGCATACGGCGAGAATCTCGGCGAATCCACCAAGGCACCGACCAACGCCGGCCGGCTGGGCATCTCTCGCCCCGCAGCCGATTACAAGGTATACCGTTTTGCCGATGGAGCCAATGTCGCCGACTGGACGCAGATCGCCTCGACATCCGAAAACTCGCATCTTGACAAGACATTTTCGACTCTTGACGAAGGCGATTACCGCTATGCCGTCGTGGCGGCATATGCCGACGCCGATGCGCCGGCAATCATGAGCGGCACTGTCTCGAAAGTGAATAGCGGAATAGACGGCATCGCGGCTGACGGGCTGGTAACGCTGTCGCCCAATCCGTTCACCGATGTAATCTATGTCAACGACCCGTTGACGGTAAGGGAAATCAACATCTTCAGCACGTCGGGAACACTCTGTGGGACATACCGCGACTTCAGCGACGGCATTGACACCTCCGGCCTTGGTTCGGGACTCTATCTGGTCAATGTGGTGCTGAACGACGGCAAGGCAACGACCCTTCGCATGATTAAAAACTGATATTCTTTGCCCGTTTGTCACTGTATGGGACATCGGCAATATTTTGAGCAAGATCTTGACATGTCATAATCGATAAATCGCGGCGGTCGCTGGCTGCCGCGATTTTTCATTCCCCAAAAATTCTATAAGGTTTCGTGACTTCCAAGTTTAGAGTCTCGATAAGATACCTGAGCTCTAAGACCATTTTTATCTATTTTTTTGTTGGAATATTTGGAAATTTCAAGTTATTGTATTAAATTTGTAATTATTACAGATGTGATATGAATATAGTTTAACATCGTTCGTTATGGATATTCATTGCAATAAGGATAATATCATCCCGCTTCTTGTTGATAAACTGATAGATAAGGGTATTAAGCCTACGCCGCAGCGTCTGGCGGTATATGAGTATGTGTGGCAACATCAAAATCATCCTGATGCTGCTACCATCCGCGATGCTCTGATCGATAGATTCCCGACCTTGTCGCTCACCACCATATATTCCACTCTGAAGTCGCTCACCGAAGTGGCCCTTCTGAGGGAGGTGAACATCGACCCTGTCAATATCCGATATGACATCGCCGAGTGTTGCGAGCATGGGCATTTCAGATGTGCCAAGTGTGGCAGAATCATCGATTTCCCTCTCCCGCCGCGGGCTGACATCCCGTTGCTTCACTCCATGAAGGTCACCGGCTATGATATCTATGTCAGTGGCGTCTGCGATCAGTGCCTCGCCTCAGACTGAGCTAAGAGCGTTCGCTCTAAAGTGAAAAATCGGTGGCGGAAGTGAACTATTTTGACTCTTTAATTCTTATAATATTAATCATCTAAATCTGCTAAACAATGAAAAGTTTAAAAGGAACCAAGACTGAGAAGAACCTCATGGAGGCTTTCTCCGGTGAGTCTCAAGCACGCAACAAGTATTCTTACTATGCCTCCAAGGCTCGCAAGGATGGCTATCAGCAAATCGCTGCCCTCTTCGAGGAGACTGCCAACAATGAGAAGGAGCATGCCAAACTCTGGTTCAAGTATCTCCACGACGGCGAAGTGCCCGACACTATGACCAATCTCAAGGATGCTGCCGATGGCGAAAACTATGAGTGGACCGACATGTACGACCGTATGGCGAAAGAGGCTGAAGAAGAGGGCTTCGATGAGATCGCTTTCCGCTTCCGCGCTGTCGCTGCAATCGAGCGTCACCACGAGGAGCGTTATCGCCGCCTGCTCCAAAACATCGAGGAGGGTATCGTGTTCTCGCGCGATGACGACCGTATCTGGCTCTGCCGCAACTGCGGTCATATCGTCGTCGGTAAGAAGGCTCCCGAAGTTTGCCCCGTGTGCGCTCACCCGAAGAGCTTCTTCGAAATCAAAGCTGAAAATTTCTAATCCTATAACCCAACTCTTAAAAGAAAGGAGAATGTGATGGACTTAACCGTGTTATACAACCTCTCGTATGGCCTATATGTAGTAGGTGCAATGGAGGGCGACAGACCTGTAGGATGTATCATCAACACCTGCTTCCAGGTCACCAACGAAGATCCCAAAGTGGTGATCTCTCTGAATAAAAATAATTATACCCTCGATGTGATCAAACAGTCCGGTAAGTTCTCACTCTCGATCTTATCGGAAGATTCTGACCCCGCTCTCATCGGCAAGTTCGGCTTCTTCTCAAGCCGCGACACCGATAAGTATGCCGAGTTCGGTTACGACACTCTCGATGGTATGCCTATCGTGAAGGGCAACTTCGCCGGACGACTCGTGGCTCAAGCCATCGAGTTCGTCGATTGCGGAACTCATGTACTCGTGGTCGGCAGACTCTGCGACACCCTCAAGGGTGAAGGCTCTCCCATGACCTACGCCTATTATCACAACGTAATCAAAGGAAAAGCTCCCAAGAACGCTCCGACCTATCGCCCCGAAGAGGAGGTCAAGACTGAGGAGGTTGCTCCAGTTGCAAAGCGCCGTTTTGTTTGCGACGTCTGCGGTTACATAGCTACTGTCGAGGGCGATCTCCCCGACGATTACCGATGCCCGGTATGCAAAGTCGACCGATCTCATTTCAAGGAGATTAAGTAAGAGTGCATTCCATTCCGAGATATCTCTACAACCTAAGGAGGCGCCTTCTTCACCGAAGACGCCTCCTCATTTTTTCCCTGTTGTGCAGATGTCTGCTATTTATCCCAGAATTGGAAGTATTCGTTCAAGAAGTTAGAGTATGCTTTCTCCCATCTTGATCTGAGATCCAGGAATTCTTCATCGCTGTGGACCCACGATTTGGGCGGATACCATTGGATATCGTTGCGCTTCGGCTTGGGTCCAAGCTCTATGCCTTGGAAGTAATCGGCAGGTAATCCGGAATTTACTCCCCACATTGCTCCCGACACGAAGAGTTTGTTGAAGCGGTCGTCGCCGGCGGCGAGCCATCCATAGTCGGAGTGGAATCGCTTCATGTTGCCAAGGGTGACTTTGCCATCTTTCTCTTCATATTTCAGCAGATAGGTGGCTGTGCCAAGCGAGAAGTCGTCGCCGAAGAGACGCAACATAATGTTGGCCATCAGGGCGTTGATGCCTCCATCTTTCTCTCCCGGAAGCACGGTTATATTCGCCAACTTCAGGTCGCCTCCCTGCATTAAGAGGTATTTTTCTCCATCTTGCTCGATCATCCCTTCGATGGTCATCGGCACGTAGAACATGTTGCAGGTGCTCCCTCCCGAGGTGTTGCGATTCTCGGTTTTCACATATTGTTTCTCCGGATCGATCATCAGCGTCATGTAGCCATATTTCTTACCCATCGGAGTGTCAATATCTTTCTTCGAACTCATCTCAAGATATACAGGGATATTCTCCACGATGTTTGCTTCTTCTGAATAGGCGTCGGTAAATGCCGAACCGGTGGTGTAGAAGCGGAAGAGGAAGTCTCCTTCCCATGCCCCGTCGGGTGTCGGCTTCACATCATCTTTCTTGATGAAGTTGGCTGTCACGGTCATATCTTCGAACACCTTGAATTTGCCCGGCTCGAGGGTGTAGCTGCGTGCCGGAGCATCCCATGATGAGAATTTCCACTCTTCGGCGGCTGTGGCTGTGGCGCTAACCTCCTTGCCGTAGGCGGCCTTACCTCCTCCCGACACACTGCCACCCTCCGGAGGATTGGCTGCAACTTTCACCGTGTAGAGCGGGGAGGGAGTATACTCCGGACCGCGTGGCTCGTCATGCTCCGGATCTCTCGGCTCTCTCGGATCTCTAATATATGGCTTAGGTTCGAATGGTATATTGGGATCTTTCCAGTTGTTCTCTTCTTTACTCTTGCCGAACACCACTGAGAAGGAGCCGTCGGCGCGCATGATCCCTCGGATGGTCTGCTTGTTGTAGGTAGCCTCGGCGTAGGCGTAGCCATTCTTTATCTCGTTGAGCGATAGCTCATACCCCGTCTTGTTAGGTATGGCTATCACTACATCGCCATTGTTGTTGATCACCTTAGTATTATGGTCCACCACTGCCAAACCATTATATGTGAAGTGTGGATAGTCCTTGCTGAAGCTGTTGAATGTTCCTCGGCTGTTGTCGAGTATTCTGACGACGTTCATCTCTCGATCGATGACCAGAAGTTTCGTGGTGAATGTGCCGGAGGTGGAGGTGATGAAGGCATGTCCATTCACGAAGTCTGTGCCTTCGCTATCGGCAATTTCTCCTAATACTTGCCCGGTGGCGGTGACATAGCGCAAGGGTTCTTCGCGTTGAGAGATCCGAGCTATGCCTTCTTGCATCGGTCCGAACACAGCCTCGCTAATATCCATGTTGTGCCATTTGTATTGTGGCGAGATGGTGTAGTTGCCGGTCTCATCGATCATCCCGACTTTGTATTCCGAACCATCTTGAACGCAAACCCAGGCGTGCCCCTCGGAGAAGTCGGCTACTTTGTTATATTTACAGGGGATCACAATCTTCCCGTTCGAATCGATGTAACCCCATTTACCATCCATATAGACGGCGCGGCGATTGTTGCGTAGATGGCGCACTTCATACGTCGAAACCGGACGAGTCATCGTGCCGGTGCGGGTCAATGCCGGATAGATCTTCTCTCCGTTGATGTCTATGTAATATGCTGTCGAATTGTATTTGGCATCGAATGTCTTGACCATGCTCACTCCATCTACGAAGTCTTCGACCTCGGCAAATGATTTATCCAATTCCTTCACGCGCCCGTCGGCATAGAGGATGCGATGTCCGTTCTGAGTCTTCACCACGGCGGCGCCCCCATTGAAGATGGGTTGGTTGCGATTCGCTGTCTTCCCTATGTCGGAATAGAGCAATTCTCCGGTCTCGGCGTCGTAAAACGACCAATTCCCTAAATGTGTTATGCCGAAGACTCCCTCCGAAACTTCCGTTATGGAATTGCAGAGTGTGTAGTAACTGATGTCGGGGTTGATCTTCACAAAGCGCGTGGTGTCTGTGAGATAGGGCTGGATATATTGGTCGGGTATCTTTATCTCCGGGGTAGAGGTGGATTGCCCCTGATTCGAGGCAATCAGACTGCCGGTCGCAGCCTTTTGATCCGATTTTTTATCAGTTTTCTGATCTTTGGTGTTGGTGACTTTGTCTAATGCCTTGTTCACCTTCTCCAAGCCCTTGGTAAGTTTCTTCAGAAACTGTGCCTCGGCGGGTGGAGAATACATCAATGCAGACAGACCCAGCAGCACCACTGCCGAGCCTATTCGAAGTTTACTTCCGTTCTTCATAGATGTGTTAATTTTATTGGTTAATCTCTTTTGATCTTCTCGCGTTAATTTTTGGCGTAAGAGCCTCTCTTATTTATATTCTCTTAAATGGAGTAACAATTGAATCACAAAGGGT
>SFMJ01000093.1 GCA_004553095.1 Bacteroidales bacterium | reverse complement strand
TTGCTGTGTGTTTGGATGAACTGACGCCGGAAAAATATGCAGCTACCACAGGCGAAAAGAGAGATACCGTCTATAAACGTCTGCAAAGAGCAAAGAAAAAATTTAGGGATTTCAAAAAATGATATAAAGTTTGTCTTCCCGGCGCCATTTTCCCCAATTAGAATGTTTATCCTGCTCAAGGGGATAGAAACTTCTCGAATAGATTTATAATTGACAATACCTATCTTCTCTATCATAAGTTTAGATACAATGAATTGATCATCACCCCGGTGATAAGGCTGATGGGTACTCGTTGATGCCTACTACAGGGGGACAAAGCAAAGTTAACGAAATTTCTTCATATTGCCAAATGAATCTACCAAGCTTCCCCCGCTCCCTCCTCATCTCGACCCCAAACCCCGCGTAGCCAACATCAGTTAAATCAGTTAAATCAGAGGTTAAAAAAATTAAATCTGAGGTTGGAAAATCCGCAAAAATCCGCGTAAATCCGTGGTTCGGTGCCCTCTGCGGTTAGGAGCGCTTGCGGCGGAAGGCTTGCCAGAGTATGTAGGCTATGCAGAGCGCAAGCAGCGCGTAGCCCCCGTAGCTCAGGTAACTGTTGTATTCCTCCACTTTGTCATAGAGCGCATCCGGGTCGATGTAAAGCGACAACCAGTAGCCCAACAATCCTAATACCGTGTTCCATACCAGCGCCCCAAGTGTAGTGAAGATAGAAAATTTCAACAAGTTCATTCGTGCCAACCCCGCCGGTATCGAAATCAACTGCCGTATCGCCGGTATCAATCGCCCGATAAAGGTCGATACTGCCCCATGCTCATCAAAATAACGCTCCGCCTTCTCCACCTTCATCCGGTCGATAAGACAGGCATGTCCTATCCGACTGTCGGCAAAACGATATACCACCGGTCGCCCTACCCACAAGCTCAAAAAGTAATTGATATACGCGCCGACAAGTGCCCCAAGGGTCGCCATCACCACAACCATCACCACGTTCATATCTGCCCCAACTCCATAGTTGCGACACGCCAAATAGGCTGCCGGTGGCACCACCAACTCCGACGGAAAGGGGATGAAACTACTCTCTATCACCATGAATACAAACACAAAAATATAGTTCGCATTCTCCACAAACCATTGGAAAAATTCCTGTGCATCAAATATCGCTAACGTTATCATACTTCTTTACCTTTGTTTAGTGCTTTTGCCCTTTCAGGGCGTTGGTTAATTTTATAGCGCCTTGAGGTCGCTGATGACTTTCTGCGGGTCTTTTGAGCCGAACACAAAGCTGCCTGCTACGAGGATATCTGCCCCCGCCTCGGCAAGTCGCCGGCCTGTCTCCAAATTCACTCCCCCATCTATCTCGATCACCGCCTTCGAACCACTCTCGTCGATAAGCCGACGCAATTCAGCTGTCTTCTTTATTGTCCGCTCGATGAAGGGCTGCCCTCCAAAACCGGGATTTACCGACATCAGCAACACCAAGTCCACATCTTCGATGATGTCGGTAAGCGTCGACACCGGTGTCGCCGGACAAAGGGTCACCCCTGCCTTCATCCCCGCCTGGTGGATGTGCTGCACACACCGATGCAGGTGGACACACGCCTCTTGATGCACGTTCATGATCTCTGCTCCGCAGTCTCGTACCTGGCTTACCCAGTTCTGTGGGTTAACGATCATCAAATGCACGTCAAGGGGCTTCGTGCAGACCTTCGACACAGACTTCATCACCGGAAATCCAAACGATATGTTGGGCACAAACACCCCATCCATGATATCCATGTGCAAATAATCACACTCCGAGGCATTGATCATCTCCAAGTCGGGTCGCATATCGGCAAAGTTCGCCGACAGTAGTGATGGTGATACTTTCATCTTCTTATTTTTTTTTTAAATATAAATTTGGTATTAGCTCTTTATAAATTATTTCTTCCATCCATTGATCCATTCATCCATCCAATCCTCATTAGGGTTAGCATCCTCAGCCGGAACCGAGTCAATTCTCTCCTCACCCTCAGACGTCTTTGCATCCTCAACCCTCTCATCTTCTGCGGGGGCGGAGATCATTGCCAAGAACTCTTCTTCGCTGATCATCGGGATGTTGAGCTGCTGACATTTCTCGCGCTTCGCCGGCCCCATATTCTCTCCGGCGAGCACAAAACTCGTTTTCTTCGAGATGCTCCCCACATTCTTCCCCCCTTGCGCCATGATGATATCTTTATACTCATCGCGGCTATGGCGGGCGAAGGTGCCGGAGATCACTATGCTCTTCCCTTCGAGCACATTTCCTGTCGCCTCCATCTTATCGGCAGAGACGGCAAGCTGCAACCCCGCCTCGCGAAGGTCGCGGATATTCTCCATGTTGCTCGGCTCGCGTAGGTAGTCATAGATCGATGCCGCTATGATCGGTCCGACGTCGGGTATCGCCGTCAACTCTTCGAGGCTCATTGCCTCCAAGGCGTCGAGGCTCTTCACCACGCGCGCTATCCGCTTGGCGGTAGTCTCCCCGACATTGGGTATCGACAAGGCATAGAGCACTCGCTCGAAGGGCACCTGTCGAGACTCGTCTATCCCCTTGATGATGCGCTGTGCCATCTTCTCTCCCATCCTCTCGAGCCCGGCAAGGTCGCTCTCTTTGAGATGATAGAGGTCGCCGATACGCCTCACTAATCCGGCGGCGTAGAGCAATTCGGCGGTCTCTTCGCCGATGCCATCGATATCCATCATGCGACGAGCACAAAAGTGCTCTATCTTGCCTGTAATCTGCGGCCGACAACCCTCTTTGTTGGGGCAATACCATGCCGATTCCCCCTCGGCGCGCTTCAGAGGCGTGCCACACACCGGGCAGGTCTTGACAAATTCTACCTTCGCCGCTCCCGGCTTCCGCTGTGTGGTGTCGACTCCGGTGATCTGTGGGATGATCTCCCCCGCCTTCTCCACATAGAGGCTATCCCCTTCGTGGATGTCAAGGTCGACCATGATATCTTCATTATGGAGTGAGGCTCGCTTCACTATCGTGCCGGAGAGCTGCACCGGCTCAAGGTTCGCCACCGGGGTCACGATCCCCATGCGTCCCGTCTCGAACGATACGAACCGCAAGGGGGTGCAGGCTCGCTCCGGGTTGAATTTGAATGCAACTGCCCAGCGTGGCGATTTCGCCCGATAGCCCAGGCTCACCTGCTGACGTATGTTGTTAATCTTGAATACGAGTCCGTCGGTGGCTACAGGAAGTTCTTTGCGATGCTCATCCCAGTAGTGGATATAGTCGTCGATGTCGCTCAGCGTGTGCATCAGCTTCATCGCTTTTGACACCTTGAATCCCCACCGCGCCGCCGCCTGCATATTGTCATAATGATTGTCGCAGGGGAGGTTGTCGCTCAGTAGATAGTAGAAGCGGGCATCGAGTCGGCGGCGTGCCACTTCGCGTGAGTCTTGCATCTTGAGGGTGCCGGAGGCGGCATTGCGCGGATTGGCGAAGAGGGGCTCTTCGTTATATGCCCGCTCTTTATTGAGCTGCTCGAATACCTCCCAGGGCATCAGGATCTCTCCCCTAATCTCGAAGTCGTCGGGCCAGTCGCCCGGCATCAGCTGCAAGGGGATGCTCTTGATGGTCTTGATATTGGCGGTGACATCATCGCCCTGTGTGCCGTCGCCGCGGGTTACTGCCCGCACCAAGCGCCCATGCCTATAGATCAAGGAGATCGACGTGCCGTCGAATTTCAGCTCTCCGACGATGTTATATTCCTCCCCCTCGAGGGCGCGATCCATGCGTGCTCCCCATTCATCCACCTCGCCGATTGAGTAGGTGTTGGCAAGCGACATCATCGGCCGCTCATGGGTGACATGCTCGAACCCCTTGGTGAGGTCGGATCCCACTCGTTGGGTCGGAGACAGTTCGTCGTAATATTCCGGATGCTCGCGCTCCAACGCCTCGAGCTCTTTCATCTTTATGTCGAACTCCCGGTCGCTGATCGTCGGCATGTTGAGAACATAGTAGTTGTGGTTATGCTCGTTGAGTTCTCTGCGGAGTGTGTCGATTCTCTCTTTTATATCCATAGTTGTCGTTATTGATCCTTTTCCCGCGGGTCGGCGTCGCCGATATAGGGGTAGGTAATATCCCAAAGAAATAGTGCCTGCGGAGGCATCGAGTTGCCCGCCGCGCAACGGTCTTTCTGCGCAATCACCCTCTCGAAATCTTCGAGGGTCAGTTTGCCGCGCCCCACGTCGACCAGGGTCCCCACGATGGCTCTCACCATATTGCGCAGAAAACGGTCGGCGGTGATGGTGAAGACGACTCCTGCCACGCCATACATATTCTGCCATTCGCTCCATTCGGCGAGTGTCACTTCGCAGATATTGGTCTTCGTGTCGCTGTGCAGTTTGGCGAAGGAGGTATAGTCCATCTTCCCGAGAAGTCGCTCGGCGGCTCGGTTCATCTTCTCCAAGTCGAGGCGGGTAGGGGAGTGCCAGCTCACCCCCTCGAGGAATGGGGAGTGCTCGTAGGTAACAAAGTATTTGTAGGTGCGCGAGGTGGCATCGAAGCGGGCATGTGCATCGTCGGCGACGCTGATCAGGTCGTAGGTCACGATGTCGCGGCCGCAGAGCCGATTGAGGCTGTGCAGGAAACGTCGCTTGTCGGCGATCTCTTCGTCATGGTCGAAGTGGGCATACATCGTGCGGGCATGGACCCCGGCATCCGTACGCCCCGCACCGGTCACCGCCGTAGGCTGACGCAACAGCGTGCTCAGCGACTCTTCAAGCCGCTGCTGCACACTCTCATCATGGGGCTGAATCTGCCACCCATGATAACTCATGCCGTTGTAGGATAGTCGCAAGAATGATCGCATCAGTCGCGTACTAAGTAGGTGCCCCCATAGAGACCGGAGCGATAGTTGTTGAGGAATTGACGCCCCTCTTCGGGGGTGATCACTCCGCGCTTCATCGAGGCGGTGACCCACGTTTCGAGGTTACGCACCAACCGCTTGGGGGAGTATTCAACATAGTCCAACACATCTGCCACTGTCTCGCCATCGATCACTTGCGCTATCTCATAGCCTTCTTTGGTCAGTGTGATATGCACGGCGTTGGTGTCGCCGAAGAGATTGTGTAGGTCGCCCAAGATCTCCTGATATGCCCCCACCAAGAAGACTCCCAAGTAGTAGGGCTCGTTGGACTTCAAGTCATGCACCTGCAGACCATACGAGCAGCCGTTGGGCGCCACGAAGTGATTGATCTTGCCATCGGAGTCGCAGGTCACATCCTGGATCGTGCAGAGATGGGTTGGCTTCTCGTCGAGTCGCATGATCGGCATCACGGGGAACATTTGGTCGATAGCCCATGAGTCGGGAAGCGACTGGAAGAGGGAGAAGTTGCAGAAGTATTTCTCCGGAAGCATGCGGGTCACTTTTTTCAGTTCTTCGGGTGGATGCTTCATGCTGCGTGTCAGGTCGCGCACGTCGCGTGCCACGCTCCAGAAGAGTTTCTCGATCTGTGCCCGTGTCTTCAGGTCGAGCAGCCCGAGGCTGAAGCGTTCTAATGCCTCTTCGCGGATCTGCAACGCATCGTGCCAGTCTTCGAAGAGTCGCGTGGAGTCGATCTTGTCCCAGATGTTATATAGTTCGACTGCCAGTTCATGAGGATTCTCTCCCAGTTCGTCGTCATCTTTCCAAATGGGGAGCTGGGTGGTCTCGAGCACTTGGATGATCAGCAGGGAGTGGTGGGCGGTCAGTGATCTGCCGCTCTCGGTGATGATGTTGGGATGTTTCAGCCCATTCTTGTTGCAGGCATCCACGAGCTGGGAAACGGAGTCGTTGACATATTCCTGGATGGAGTAGTTCATCGAGTTCTCTCCGCTCGAGGAGCGGGTGCCGTCATAGTCCACACCCAGTCCGCCGCCGATATCCACAAAGTCGATATCAAAACCGGCTTGGCTCAGATGCACATAGAATTGCATTGCCTCGCGGAGTGCATTCTTGATGCGGCGGATCTTCGTGATCTGGCTCCCGATATGGAAGTGGATCAGCTTCAGTGAGTCCACCATCTTGTTCTTCTCCATGAAGGCGAGGGCATCCAAGAGTTCGCTGGAGTTCAAACCGAATTTGCTCACATCGCCTCCCGATTCTTCCCATTTGCCCGACCCCGAACTGGTCAGCTTGATGCGGATGCCGATGTTGGGCTTGATGTTAAGTCGCTTCGACACGTTGGCGATGAGTCGTAGCTCGTTGAGCTTCTCCACCACCAAGTAGATGCGGCGACCCATCTTCTGGGCGAGGAGTGCCAATTCGACATAGTCCTCATCTTTATAGCCATTGCACACGATCAGGGAGTTCTCGTAGGTGTTGACTGCCAACACGGCATGTAGCTCCGGCTTCGAACCTGCTTCCAAGCCGATGTTATATTTATTGCCATGGCTCACGATCTCTTCCACCACAGGCCTCATCTGATTCACCTTGATAGGGTAGACGATGAAGTTTTGTGCCTTATATTCATATTCTTTGGCAGCTCGCTTGAAGCAGTCGGAGATCTTGCGGATACGATCGTCAAGTATGTCGGGAAATCTCAATAGCACCGGGGCTGCTACATCGCGGATCTGAAGTGTGTCCATCACCTCTTTGATGTCGATCGGTGTGCATCCCTCTTTGGGTGTCACCTGTACATGCCCTTTGTCGTTGATTGAAAAGTATTT
>SFMJ01000092.1 GCA_004553095.1 Bacteroidales bacterium | reverse complement strand
ATATCTAACAGAACAGAATCGAAGATATGCAATCCAAACACTTCTTGGAAGATGATCAAATCAGACTTCGGGCAGTAGAGCCGGATGATGCTGATGTGATGTGGGAGATCGAGCGAGATCCCACACAATGGATCGACAATGGTATGTCGGCACCCTACTCGCGTCATAACCTCGAAGAATATGCCAAGAATTATGATGCCGATCCGATAAGAGCCGGACAAATACGTCTCGTGGTGGAACTGCCGGGAAGTGTAGAAGATGCTGTGGTGGGGCTTGTGGACCTATATGAGATCTCCCCTACCTGTCGCCATGCCTTCGTCGGCATCTATATCCGCCAAGAATATCGCGGCAAGGGAATAGCCGGGAAGGCCTTAAAACTATTGGAAGAATATGCCTACATATTGTTGGGGCTACGCATATTAGGAGCGAAGATAGCGAGTAGCAACACGCCGAGCATTCGACTCTTCGAGCAGAGCGGTTACACCCACTCCGGCACACTGAAAGATTGGTTACGCCCCGGCATCTCCATGCATATCTACACCAAAGAAGATTTATAAAAAAGATAAAAAAACCTATATAATTGCCATAAAAAAAGATATAAAAAAAAGAGTGGCAGAAACCACTCTTTTTTATATCTTTTGTTGCCTTGGAAAGACTCGAACTCTCACAAACGGAACCAGAATCCGGTGTGCTACCATTACACCACAAGGCAATTTTAAGAGTCATCAGCAATCTCTTTCGCTTTTGACGATGCAAAGTTAATGCTATTTTTTTTAACCACCAAATTTTTTAGCAAAAAAAATCAAAAAAGTTCAAAGACTCGGTCGGTGAATTCGGTGGTGGAGAGATCGTAGGGAATCCAATTAATATGGAACCCACGTTTCTCCATGCCGCGAAACCATGTCATCTGCCGCTTGGCGAACTGATGGATAGCGATCTCCAGATCATGGATCATAGTAGGGTAATCGATCTTGCCGATAAGATGGAGGGTTAAAAATTTATACTCAAGTCCATAATAGATGAGATCCTCCGGAGCGATGCCGGAATCGAGAAGACTTCTTACCTCATCGAGCATTCCCTCCTGCACTCTTGCCTCGAGACGCTGAGAGATGCGACGCCGACGATCTTCGCGAGAGATATCCACGCCGATGATCAGTGCATCGAGAGGCTCCACCAGTTTCTGGTCGGCAAGTGCCGCCTCATCGGGATGTTCACGATAATACTCCTGAATTTCGATGGCGCGGATGGCTCGCTTTGTCGTATCTACATCGGTGATATTATGGAGGGTCTTATACCCTTCGAGGATATGAGTTAATTCCGCGAGCGACTTATCTGCCAGAGCGAGTCGCAGCTGACTGTTTTCAGGCACATCCGGGAGTCGGACACCCCCGAGTGCATTCTCGACATACATGCCACTGCCGCCACAGATCACAGGGAGCACTCCCCTACCTGTGATGTCATCGTATGCCACATGGAAATCATGAAGATAGCGATAAAGATTATACTTCTCACCCGCCTCGGCGATATCGATAAGATGATAAGGCACCTCACCATACTCCACCAGGTCCTTGCCGGTGCCGATCGACATGCCGCGATACACCTGTCGCGAATCGGCGGAGATAATCTCACCCGAGAAGCGACGAGCTATATCGACAGCCCTTCTTGTCTTGCCGGAGGCTGTCGGTCCGACCACTGCTATTGATCCGTATGCCATCTCTAAGTTAAAATCTTGCGCATCATCATATTGAAGCGGAAGAAGAATGAATCGGAATTATAGAGGGCGATCTTCATCCATTTATCGTCCTGAAAATCATAGTCGCCATCTCTGACGTCTTCCATCGAGATGGTGGGATGATATGATTTGATATTGATCTTGCGATGTCCATTCTCATCGAAAAGCTTTTGGGTTATGATGATCGTGGCCATACGCGTAAGATCGGTGAGCATAGTGTGTGATATCTGCAAGGGATCTTCCTTAAAGATGCGAGAAATCTCTTTCAACTCCATCCATTCGCCGCAATTTGCTATTTCGGATGATGCCACCAGGTCCTCATCGACGAAATAGAAATAGCGATAGAGATGATGCTTGGCGAGATCCATCGACTTGCGGGCGAAGAAGAATTTCAACTTGCCGCCATAGATGCCCGACTGCTGCTCGATGATATGCTTTACCTGCTCGACTCCCGTAGCATTATATTTCAGCAGGAAGGGGGTGTCGAGCTTTTCGTGGTCATCATCCTCATCGGTGGCTCTCCATGTAAGGAACACCCTATTGCCACATACCATATAAAACCGAAGGTAGGTCTTGGTCGACATACCGTCGATCTCCTCTTCGGTGATGATCTCATCATGATCTTTGAGATCAATATAGATATTGAAATATCTTACGGCGAAGTAGATGATATCGACTGAGAAGAGGATGACATTGATCCAGAAGAAGACATACCAATCGCGGTTGGAGAGCTCATTGCGACGATAATAGCCCATCCAATAATGAGCCCACACCGCTAAGGAGAGGATGGCGAAAAGAAGAATCAGATTGTTGAGATGATGACGCGTCTCATAGCTGAAGATTTCGCCCAACTTACCCCGTTCGATCGAGAGCCCGGTAGTGATCTTGCAGTCGATGCAGATCGAAAGATAGTTGAGTCGCACCCTGAATATCACCAAAATAACACAATAGAACATGGCGTAAGGCACTATCATGCAGGTCCTAAACTGATTGATCTTATTGTTATAGACCATCATATATAGGAGAGCCGCCGTGATGAGACCGATGATCGGGGTGTAATAATGAGGCAGCAATCTCGACAGAATCATGATGCCCACCAGCACAAACATGCTGATGAGCAAATTAGTCCAGAAAGACTTAAACTGCGAAATATTTACCTTCTCAAGGTCTCTCATTGCCAGTATCCACGCGTTCTAATAGATGTCTCTGCCTGCCAATTACTTTTTGCCGAGTTGGGTATTGAGGAAATCGACAGCCTTGCGATAGAGTTGGACGCGAGCATTGGTCATGCGCAGACTGTGTTCGAAACCGGCATACGACATCATATCGAAGATCTTGCCCTCGGCATTGAGTTTTGAAGTATACGCTAATGTGTTGTAGTAATGCACATTATCGTCGTTGGTGCCCGACATGATAAGGAGACGGGCATTCACTCCGGCAGTCTTATTAAGGGCTGAAGCGCGGTCATAACCCGATTCATTCTGCTGAGGAGTGAGCATATATCTCTCGGTATAGATGGAGTCATAATATCTCCAATCGGTGACGGGAGCCATAGCGATGCCGGCCTTGAAGGGACACTTGGGGTTGGAGAGCTCCATAAGGGTCATATATCCGCCATAACTCCAGCCGAAGCAAGCTGTGCGGTTGGCATCGATATAAGGGAGTGATGCGAAATAGGAAGCTGCGGCGAGCTGGTCGGCAACTTCATACTCGCCGAGATGGCGATAGACGGAGTTGGCCCAGCGGCGATCGCGATTGCCGGTGCCTCGACCATCGACAGCCACCACCACATAGCCCTGATCGGCAAAATAATATGTGCCGTCAATCTTCCACTTATTGAGCACAAGTTGCGAGTCAGGACCATTATATTGATACATCACCAAGGGATATGTGCGTGACTCACTGAAGCCGACAGGCTTGATGATATAGGCATCCATCTCCTCTCCTTCAGCATTCTTCACCTTGAGGAACTCCATACGGGGAGCTGCAGCATACTTGGAGGCATACGCCTCATTCATCTCGAGATTCTTTACCAATTTTCCCTTGTTGTTGCAGATGCTATATTGGGGAGGTACGGTAGCTGAGCTGTATGTGCGGAGATAATAGTCATAATTCGCGCTGAAGGCTGCGGACTCGGTTCCTTCGATGCTATTGAGCATAGTCACCGCCCCCTTGGTGTCGACCGACGACACGTTGCGGTTGATAGCACCCTGTTGTGTGGTCTGAACATAATGCATGCCTCGCTTTGAGTCGTAACCATAATAATCGGTCACGTTCCAATTTCCTTTGGTGAGTTGGCGCTTGAGGTTGCCGTTATAGTCATATTCATAGAGGTGACGATAGCCGCTACGTTCGCTGCCGATGACGAAGTAATTGTCGTAATATCTCACCATCTGATAGGCATCGGGGCTAAGCCAGGCATCGCTCTTCTCATTCAAAATCTGATGAGCTACAGTCGATTTGGGATTGACGCGATAGAGCCGCAATGAATTTTGGTCGCGATTCAGGAGCATCACCATCAGATTGACACCGGCGCCATCAAATGCCATGGCCGGCACATATTCGCCTGTGGTGGGAAGATCCATCTTCTTGGTGGTGCGATTGTTGAGATCGTATGCCAACACTTCGACCGATGAGTTGGGGTATCCGGCGAGGGGATATTTGTAAGAATAACTGTCGGGATAATCCTTACCCTTAGGGGTCTCGGTGGTGTAATAACTGTAATTGTCGAAAGAATACACCGGCACTTGGCTCTCATCGAAGCGTATGAATGCCAAGGTATTGTCATCGGCACTCCAGCAGATGGTATTGTCGACGCCAAACTCCTCCTCATACGCCCAGTCGGGAGCGCCATAGATCACCTGATTGATCTTGCCATCCTTGGTGATAGCGTTGTCGGTGCCATAATCGAGGTTGGAGATGAAGATATTATTATCTCGGACGTATGCCACCATTCTGCCATCGTGGGAGATAGTGGCACAACGCTGAGCACCCCCCTCCGACACTCGGGCGAGAGTCGAGCGGAGGATGTCGTAGACATAATAATCGGCGGTAAATGAATTGCGATAGATCTTCTGAGTATTGTTCCAGAGTAGAATCTTCTTCTCATTGCTACTTATCTCATAGCCATCGAAACTATCGATCTTCAGGTCACCTTTGACACCGGAGATGGAGAAGAGGGTCGAGATCTTCTCACCTGTCTTATAACTATAGACATCGATCTGCTTGCCATCGTCGGAGATAGCGGAGAAAGAAACTCCGTCGGCGAGGGGATGCATCACCTTGACACCGGCGGGAGTGGTGGCAGGTATCGAACAATAATCCTCCACAGAGAGAGGGGAAGCCATAGAAACGTTGGCGGCAAAGATCACGCCTGCCATGGCAAAAAATGGAGCTAACTTCATAAGGATAAGAATTAGAGCCGAGCGACACAGATCCCGGCGGGGGATCGATGTCGCTCGGTGGTATGTTTGGTATTAGTAAGAGCGTGCGAATAGTACTCTTCGAGCGGAGGGCTTGCCGGTGACCATGCAGACGCCGGGGGTAGTATCCCCATCGAAGGGTATACAACGGATAGTCGCCTTGGTTTCCTCCTTGATGCGTGCCTCGGTCTCGGGAGTGCCATCCCAGTGAGCGAGGATGAAGACACCCTGTTCGATCTTCTCCTTGAACTCTTCGTAAGAGTCTACGGTGATGGTGCGGCGCTCACGATTGTCAAGTGCACGCTGATAGAGTGCTGTCTGGATGTCGTCGAGTTCTTTCTCGATCAGATCAACGATGCCTTCGAGGGGCACGATTTGCTTCTCGAGAGTGTCACGGCGAGTGAGTTCGACGGTGCCATTTTCAAGGTCTCGCTGACCGATGGCGAGTCGCACGGGGACTCCCTTCACTTCATAGTCGGCGAACTTGAAGCCGGGACGGCGATTGTCGGCATCATCATACTTCACGCTGATGCCACGCTTGCGGAGCTGATCCACGAGGGGAAGAACCTTCTCGGAGATAGCCTTGAGGCCTTCATCATTCTTGTAGATAGGCACAATCACCACCTGGATAGGTGCCAACTTGGGAGGCAGCACCAGACCATTGTCATCGCTGTGTGTCATGATCAGCGCACCCATAAGACGAGTAGAAACACCCCAAGAGGTGGCCCATACATATTCAGGCTTATTCTCTTTGTTCATAAAGGTTACGTCGAAAGCCTTGGCGAAATTCTGACCCAAGAAGTGGGATGTGCCGCTCTGAAGTGCCTTGCCATCTTGCATCATTGCCTCGATGGTGTAGGTCTCAAGTGCACCGGCGAAACGTTCAGTGGCACTCTTGACACCGCAGATCACGGGAACTGCCATGAAATTCTGGGCGAAATCGCGATATACATGAAGCATACGGATAGCCTCCTCTTCAGCCTCTTGACGTGTGGCGTGAGCAGTGTGACCCTCCTGCCAGAGGAACTCGGCGGTGCGGAGGAACATGCGTGTACGCATCTCCCAACGGAACACGTTCGCCCACTGGTTGATCAGGATGGGAAGATCACGATATGATGTGATCCAATTCTTATATGTATTCCAAATGATAGTCTCGGAAGTGGGTCGGATGATAAGTTCCTCCTCGAGACGTGCGGCAGGGTCGACCACTACTCCGCTGCCATCAGGATTGGTCTTCAGACGATAGTGAGTTACGACTGCACACTCCTTGGCGAAACCCTCGACATGTTCTGCCTCGCGGCTAAGGAATGACTTCGGAATCAACAGGGGAAAATAGGCATTTTGATGACCGGTCTCTTTGAACATCAAGTCAAGTTGATGTTGCATCTTTTCCCAGATAGCATAGCCGTAGGGCTTGATCACCATACAACCTCTTACGGCAGACTGCTCGGCGAGGTCGGCTTTGATCACTAACTCGTTATACCACTGAGAGTAATTGTCAGAACGTTTTGTGAAATTTTTAAGTTCGATTGCCATTATACAAATATTCTTAAAAGTTTTATCAGCATTAATATTCGGGCTCACCATGAAATGATCGGAGAAAGTGTGCCCACAAAATGCAAAGATAATAAAAAAATGCGAAATGATCTATCTAAGTCTGTCGGAATCACGAAGCTTTCTCATATCCGAGCCGATAAGGCGATGAGCCCATAAGTCGGCGATCAGTGCCACGAGGGGTGAAAAGCACAACCATCCGAGTCGCACTGTAGCCTCCGGGAGATGGAAGAAGGCATAGAACACTTCGATGGCGATGACCGAGAGTATAATCACCGACTCTACTATGCAGAGTGTGCGCTGCAACTTGAGTGTATTATACTTGAAAATATTGATCAGTGGGAGGAGAGCACTCAAGAGTGAGAGCACGAAGAATGCCCACGTGGAGCATGCGGTGCCTTGGGAAGTGTGCAGACCGAGAGTGTCGAAGGAATAAACCACACCATCATTTTCGATACTGCCGATGGTGATGAATGTGAACAACGACATCATTACGGCTGCCACGAGGAGCAGAACTGATTGCCAACGTTGAATTACCATAATTATTCTTATAATAAAAGATGAGTTTTGAATTATATCGCAAAATTAACGAAAAACGTTGATCTAAGTGATAAGAATTGAGAAATATTTTGATTAGACGGGCAATTTTTGTAAATTAGCAGTTGATTTTGATTAACAACCGGAAAAACGAAATAAAAACCTGATGGATAAACGACAGAACACGATCGAACAATTCGAAGAGATCAAGAAGATATGTCGCACGATATTCGAGAAGAAGATGCTCGATTATGGCACTTCGTGGCGTGTGATGCGACCGATGAGTCTTACCGACCAGATCTATATCAAGGCAAAGCGTATCCGCACTCTTGAGGTGAATGGCATCGACTTTGCCGCTGTAAATGAAGGGATCGAGCCGGAATTTATCGGCATTGTCAATTATTGCGCCATGGCTCTTATACAGATGGAGCTGGGACCGGGCGAATCGCTTCCCCCGGCGCAAGCTCTCGAACTCTATGAGAAGGCTGTGAATAGCGCTACATCGCTGATGGTCAATAAGAACCATGACTATGACGAGGCTTGGCGTGAGATGCGTGTGAGCAGTTTCACCGACATTATCCTTCAGAAGTTGATGCGCACCAAAGAGATCGAATCGAATCATGGCAAGACCATCATCTCCGAGGGTATCGATGCCAATTATAGGGATATCATCAATTATGCAATTTTCGCTCTTATCAAGATTAGGTATAACTAAAGGCAAATCGCTGCCTCCGACTCTGATCTCGGTGGCAACATGGGTGGCGCGACTTTTGGTCGGCGTCACGTTTGTCGTGTCGGGATTCGTCAAGGCGATCGATCCCTGGGGTTCGCTATATAAGTTTGGCGAATATTTCCAGGCGATGGGGTTGCCGAGCATCGACAATCTGACCTTGGCGGCTGTGGTCTTGCTCTGCGTATATGAGTTTACGGTCGGCATCTCTTTCATCTTCGGGTGCTACCGAAGGTCGACACCGATCATGGCATTGCTCTTTATGTTGGTGATGCTCCCCTTGACCCTTTGGATCGCTGTCAGCGACCCGGTGAAGGATTGTGGTTGCTTCGGCGATTTTATCATCTTGTCGAATTGGGCTACTTTTTATAAGAATGTCGTTTTGACGCTACTTATAGTGTGGTTGTTAAAGTATAACTCGAAGAGTATTACGATTATTTCGCCCGCCTTCCAGTGGATGGAATCGGTGTTTTCGATTGCCCTGATAGCTATTGTATCGTTTGTCGGCTATATGGTGCAACCACTACTCGACTTCCGCACCTACAAGATTGGCACGGAGTTGATCAGCTATGATGGCATGTCTACTGATGATAGCGATGAACCCACCTTCCGATTTATCTATGCCAAGGATGGTGTGGAGCAGGCATTCAGCGAGGATGATGCTCTGCCCGATGAAGAGTCTGGGTGGGAATTTGTAAGGCGCGAGGAGGTGGCAACAGAAGCTCCCGGTGCTAAAGATGCGCAGAATGAAGATGCTGCAACTGATTCGGATGAGCGCACCTTCCGTATATGGAGTGAGGATGGTGAGAATGATGTGTCGGAAGATTTGGTGAGGCGTGACAATAGGGTGATTATGCTCTTGATGCCCGATCTGACGAAAGTGTCTCCGGCGACGACTTGGAAGATCAATCAGCTCTATGATTGGAGCGTAGATATGCAGTTGGATATGATAGCCGTAGTGGCTGGAGACAGTCAGAGCATCGAGATTTGGAAAGACTTATCGATGCCGGAATATGGCATATATACAGGCGATGATACAGCCATCAAGGAGGTGGCACGAGGGAATCCGGCAGTGGTATATATAGAAGATGGTAAAGTGAGGTGGAAGCGCACCCTCTCTTCGCTTGATGTAGAATCGCTGACGAAGACTCGCCGGCGAGAGGCGATGATGACGGCTGCGGTAGATTCCGACCGTATGCTTTGGCAATATCTCTTGATATATGCAGCGGGATTAGCCTTCTTGGTGGTGATCAGCATGGTGCCACGGATCGGTGACAAGATCATAGCAATAACACGACGCTGCCGATCTTAAGAGCGCGTTCCTTAAATTTTTGGGGTCGTAGAGGTCGTAGCCTTGAGTCGATTTTGATTACTTGCTGAAAGGAGCATACTCCTGTA
>SFMJ01000003.1 GCA_004553095.1 Bacteroidales bacterium | reverse complement strand
CTGATCACTTCACACATTTTCTCATAGTCGCATATATCGGCGCGTACGAAGGTGTAGTTGGGCTTTTGCTCGATGTCTTTAAGATTGGCAAGATTGCCTGCGTAAGTGAGTTTGTCAAGATTCACGATATTGTAGTCGGGATATTTGTTGACAAATAGTCTTACCACATGCGATCCGATGAAACCGGCACCTCCGGTGATGAGGATATTTCTCATTTCTTTCTATGTTTTATCTGGTGATTACCTTTTTATACTATTATTACGCGATAACTGCGATTTTATTGCATTATCTTCTCTATTTATGGAACGCGCTCTTATCTGTCAGAACACGAATTGAATACGAGTCTGGAAGATGTTGGCATGCTTTGACTCGATGTTGTGAGCCCCGGGGCGTGCCGTGTATGAGTAGTTGAATCTCCAGGTCAGATATTTGTTGATATAGTAGTTGAGAGTCACGGTGCCGGTGTGGCCGGTGCCGCCATATATCATTGAGTGTGAGTCGTTGAGGTCGATATAACTATATCCGGCAGTCACTTCCCAGGTCTTGGGCTTGGGGATGTGGACATAGCCGATCCAGGGGGAGTAGGTGTAGTTGCTCCCTTTGAGGATATAGCGTCCCATCAGATAGCCTCCATGGGCGTTGAAGGCCTTGTAGCCATCCTTGCGCGAGACAAGCATATAGATGAATTGCCCCTCCAAGCAGAGACGTCCCTTGCTCCAGAGCACTTCGGGCGAGAGTTTGAAGATGGACTGTGTATGGTCGACCTCCGCCTCGACCAGTGTCACGTTCTCCACTCTCGTGGGGAAGGAGGATTTGAACACCGACACCGGGTTGTGGGTGTCGCCGTTGAAGGTTGCGGTCTGGATCAGCGCCGTGCCGCCGATGTGGAAGATGTTGCCATCATCGGTGAGGGGTTTCCAGAGAGCTCTCGCTATATAGCCGACACCGGTGCGTCCCGTTTCGCTCGGATGCTTGCTTAGAAGGGAGCCTTGGGCATAGAGCGAAGTGGCGAAATGAAATTTCTTGTCTTGATATACATACATCGCGCCCAAGAGACGGGATTCGCCAAGTGCACTATAGACCGACGGCTCTTCCATGCTGATCTTGTCGGAGGAACCGGTGGCACTCTGAAGACCGAATTGATGGATAAAATAGCCGCCGCGGAGCATCATGTTGCGATTGATGTTCCACTGCAGATAGATGTCGGCAGCATAAATCTTGCCAAATCGATATGAGAGATCGGTGCGCGTGGCGAAATCGCCAAATTCGGTCTTGGCACCAAGACGCGCCTCCGGCATAGCCACACCATGCTTGAATTCGGCAGTTTTCGGAAGGTAGAAGGCGATGTCGAAGAGGGCGCGCCCCGTCGGCGTGATGCTGAATTTCTTCTTGCTCTCAGTCTTGACACCCGGTTCGCTACTCTCGACTTGGGTCGTGGCGACTGAGGAGAGTTTTTCACTATGGTCGGCGGTGAGAACTGTCTCGAGTGTGGCGTCTGTGGTCGTCTCCACAGCGATTGCCGACTGATGGGTCATTGCCGCCATGGCACAGGTTATGACCGCGATTTTTGCTATATCCATCATTGTGTGGTATAAATAAAGTAAAGGAAGTCGAAGGAATAAGGACTCCCTTTGAAGGAATGATTGATTGTTATTTGATTCGAAACCCTTCCCGGTAAAACCCAATCCGATTCCCGAGGATGTATTACTATTGCTTTTGAAGCAACTGCGCTAATTCGATGAACTCTTCTACCGAGAGCCTTTCAGGGCGTTCGGTCATAAAGCGCGACGAGAGCACCGGCGATCCGGGCTCGATGAGCGTCGACAGGGAGTTGCGTAGTGTCTTGCGGCGCTGCCCGAAGGCGGTCTTGACCACTCTCTTGAAGAATGCCGGGTCGCAAGGAAGTTCTTTGCGATCATTGCGCGTGAGCCGCAATACGCCACTCCTCACTTTCGGGGGTGGTGTAAAGACGTGGGGCTCGACATTAAAGAGATACTCGCAGTTATACCATGTCTGAAGCAACACCGACAGGATGCCATACACCTTCGATCCGGGGCGCGAGCAGATCCGCTCTGCCACCTCCTTCTGAAGCATACCGGTCACCACCGGTATCTTATCCCGATCCTCGAGCACCTTGAAGAAGATTTGCGACGAGATGTTATAGGGGTAGTTGCCGATTAGGGCAAATTCTCCCTTATAGATCGTGGAGAGGTCGAGACGCAAGAAGTCGGCCTCCACCACACGCAGTGCGGGGTAGACTTTCGCCAGATATTCCACCGACTCATGGTCCAACTCGATCGCTGTAACATCACGTTGACTGTCGATCAGATATTTGGTCAGCACTCCCATGCCGGGTCCCACTTCCACCACCGGCAGATCGCCCCATTCCGAGTGGCTCGCCGGCATATAGCGCCCCGATATAGTCTCCGAAATGTCGTAGGCTATATGCTCATCGTTCAGAAAGTGCTGCCCGAGTTGCTTCTTTGGCTTTACTCTCATATTGCTTCGATAGAGTCTGTCACTGCCGGCTGATGTTCGATCACTACTTCGACGGTGTCGCCCGTAGGAGTCATATTCGACATCTTGCGTCCCTCGCACGAGGTAAGCGCTGTCAATGACAGGGCAATCGCTGCGAGCATTGTCGCTGCGATTGCCTTTTTTCCGGTTTTTGTCATTCGTTTACTTTGAGAAGTTCGACTTCAAAGATCAGGTCGGAGCATGGAGGTATCTGCGGACCTGCTCCCTCTTCGCCATAGCCCAACTGATAGGGGATGTAGAAGATGGTCTTGCCACCCTCTTTCATGAGTTGCAAGCCTTCGGTCCATCCGGCGATGACACGATTCAAGGGGAAGGTGGCAGGCTCGCCACGATTATAACTGGAATCAAACTCAAAGCCGGTGGTCAATTGGCCGCGATAGTGCACGGTGACTTCATCGGTGGCTTTCGGGCTCTTGCCTGTGCCCTCTTTTACGACGATGTATTTCAAGCCGCTTTCGGTCACTGCCCATGTGCTGTCGGTGGCTACTTCCGATCTCTTGGCTTCATCTTTGAAGATGCGGGCCAAGGAGTCTTCCTCTACCACAATCTCATCTTCCACAGCAGCGAGTGTTGTGTCGCTGTCTTTGCTCTCGCTCTTCGACGATGAGCAGGCTGCCATACCCATCAATACCAATGCCGAAGCAATAAAAATACTCTTCTTCATATTGGTGTCTTATTTATCAGTTTTACTTCTTTACCACTTTGATCAGTTCGACATCGAAGATCAGTGTGGAGTGGGGAGGGATGGCTCCGGGGATGCCCTGAGGACCGTATGCCAAGTCTGAGGGGATGAAGAATGTATATTTTGCACCCTCTTTCATGAGTTGAACACCCTCGGTCCAACCGGGGATTACACGGTTCAAGGGGAAGGTGGCAGGCTCGCCACGGTTCACACTGGAGTCGAATACTGTGCCGTCGAGCAGGCGTCCTGTGTAGTGTACGGTCACTTCATCTTCGGCTGTTGGCTGTGCGCCGGTGCCCTCTTTCTCTACTACATATTGCAGACCGGTGGAGGTCTCCTTTACGTTGGGGTTCTGCTTGTTCTCTTTGAGGAAGGCTGTGCCTGCTGCTTTGGCTGCCTCTTCCGCCTTCTGTTGCAGGTCGTTCAGATAGTCTTGGATCAACTTCTGTGCCTCTTCAGGACTCATGGCAGGCTCTTTCTGCTCAAATACACTTGCCACTCCGTCGGAGAAGTCTTTGACGTTGAGCTCTTTCATTCCCATGCCTTGCAACTGGCGGCCCATAGCGAGACCCCATGCGTAACTTAATTTTTCCATTTCTTACGGTTTATTTTTTTGTTTGATGTTATTTCGATTTTTTTTGTTGTCGATGTCTTGCTCCCGGTGTGGCAGGATCATCTGCCGGTGGCTGTGATGTGAAAGCAGGGTGAATGCACCTCATATTTTACCATACATTTGTTCTGCTGACGCAGATCGCGGAGCACTTCAGCCAAGATATATTTCATCTCTTCGTTCGATAATCTCGTGCCATTGCCGTAAGTTGCGAACTTCGAGTAGGTTATGTCAAAAGTAGTGCCTAATTGGTGGGTTGATGAATCGGTGGCATTGCGGTTGACGCGACGGAGGCTCTTCACGGAGTGAGATGTGCGCAGAAGACTCGTAACGATGATCTTGGCAGATGCTCCTTTACGCTTGCGGATGGAATCGGCGAAGTTTTTGCCGATCTCATCGAGCAGTCGTCGTGCCTCGGGCACAAGATAGGGGAGGGAGTGGGTGAGATTGTCGATAGCATACCACTCGCCGGTCGTTACTCTCACCAAGGGACGCCGAGTGAAATAGGCGTCAGCCACGCCGCGTATCGGCTTGATGCCTATCCGTTCGCCTGCTGCATATTGATATTTGTTGGAGTCGTTGAAAAATTCTCTCAGTTTCCCGATTCGGGCATAGCGTTGACGAGATTCGCTACTCATGCCGACGACGAGGCTATCCTCGGCCGCAGTCTGTGTGGATAGTGTATCGACTACCTCCGAACCATCCGGATAGATGCTCTCTTCGAATGTGCCGGTGTCTGAGTCAAGATCTCTTATGGCCGGTGTTTCTCCCTCTTCGAGGAGTTCCCAGGGGGCGAGGGGCTGATCGTTGACAGCTACTTCTTGCCTCTTTTCGCCACCTCCACAGGAGTAAAATGTCATCATCCCCATCAGGATGATTATTGTGAGTATGAGTATTCGACTTTTTTTCATGTTGCAAATTTAGTAAAAAAGTTTAATATTTCGTAAATTTGCATTTATCTCTATTGCGTCATTCAATAGTAAGTTGACTTTAGTACGTGCTTTTATGCAAAATTTTTTCGAAAATATCGGAGCCGTTCTGATCGATATGGATGGAGTGCTCTATGATTCGATGCCGGGACATACGTTGGCTTGGCAGCGTATGATGTCGTCATTGGGCGTGAATTGTTCGCGCGATGAGTTTTACCTCTATGAGGGTATGACCGGAGTAGCCACGATCAATCTTCTGTTTCGTCGAGAGTTTGGCCGAGATTGCGATCCGGAGGAGGCGAAGCGTCTCTATGCCATTAAGAGTCAATATTTCAAGGAGATGGGGCCGCGTCGACTTATGCCGGATGCCGACAGGATGCTTGCCGCCTTGGGGCGCGCCGGCATCTGCCGCGTTCTGGTGACCGGTAGCGGCCAGAAGAGTCTCTTGGATGCCTTGTCGCGCGATTACCCCGGAGTGTTCTCTGCCCACCATCGCGTCACTGCCCTGGATGTGACCCATGGCAAACCCCATCCCGAGCCATATCTGATTGGGGCTCGAAAGGCGGGGGTCGACCCCGATCGGTGTATCGTTATCGAGAACGCTCCCCTCGGAGTGAGAGCCGGTAAGGCTGCCGGATGTTTCACCATCGCTGTTACCACCGGGCCTATCCCTCGCGAGGCTTTCGAGAAGGAGGGTGCCGATATGATCTTCCCTTCGATGGGCGATTTTGCCGATTTTATCGAGAAAAATGCCTCTCTTTTTGCGGCTCACCGTGTCATGGATAGAGTGGCTGAGGCTGATGTGGTCAAGAGGGCTGACCATCTCTTCCTGATCACTGACAGCAATGTCGACCCCCTGGTCGACTTCTCTTCCTACCCCGATATACGCAAGGTGGTGATACCTGCCGGGGAGAGAAATAAGAATATTGAGATGGCTTGCCGGTTATGGCGTTTCCTCTCTCAGCAGGGGGCTACACGTCGATCTGTGGTGATCGCTTTGGGTGGCGGTGTGGTTTGTGACCTCGCCGGATTCGTGGCCTCTACTTTCAAACGAGGTATAAGTTGCATCAATGTGCCCACCACCATCCTGGCGGCTGCCGATGCCGCTATCGGTGGAAAGACTGCCATAGACTTTGAGGGCCTTAAGAATGAGGTCGGCACATTCTCGATGCCTGCTGATGTCATAATCTTGCCTCAATTATTCTCATCACTCCCTCGGGAGGAGGTGCTCTCCGGTTTTGCCGAAGTGATTAAGATGGCCATGATTACCGATAAGTCGCTATACGACAGACTGCTTGCACTGGATGATATCGCTGATTTCAGCGAGAACTCGCCGGTGGCTGAGGCTATCCGCTTTGCTGCGGAAGCCAAGCAGAAGATAGTCGATGTCGATCCTCGCGAGAATGGAATACGTCGCATACTCAACTTTGGACACACTGCCGGACATGCCTTCGAGTCGGTGGCTGCTCGACATGGATCGCCAATAAGTCATGGCTTGGCGGTGGCTCACGGCATAGCGGTGGCTCTACGTCTCAGTTCTTGTTTTGCCCGGCTCGACCCTCAAGTCGCTATCGATTATGAAGAAAAATTTTTGAAGAAACATTATCCGGAGTTGCCTATTAAGTCCGATTCTATCGAGGAAATTCTGAGTGTGATGATGCATGACAAGAAGAATCGCACTGCCGATCGAATCTCATTCGTGTTGCTGCACGATATTGGCAAAGTCGCTATGCCGATGGATTTGTCAGCCGAAGATATCGCGCCAATTCTGGAAGAATTATTGTAAAAATTTAAGGAACACGCTCTAAAAATTGCGATGAAATCGGGCTAAATTCTCGTCAGACGCACTATGATTCGCATTGCCCTTTGACCGAGGTATGCTAAGAGGGCTCCGGCGCGGTCTTGCAGTCGGGCGTGTCGGTTGAAGAGCACGTCTCTGCGATTTTCTCTGATCACTTTCAGACACCTCTCTTCGGTTGCAGTGTCTTGTCGGTGAGCCCGATATAGCAGATTAAGGATATTGTAATGGGCGGCAAAGCGGCGTGTCTTTGCCGCTTTTATTACATCTCGACTCATATCAGCGAGGTCGGTGACTATCTTGTCGGTTACATCGAGTACATCCCGTCGCGACTCGCTGAATGTATGGATAAAACTTTGCTGATGCTGGCGATACCCCATCATCTTATATGGTAGGCATGTCACACCCCCGGCGCAGATGATGGCTTGATAGATCACATCGAGGTCTTCATAACGGATACCCTCTCTGAACTTGGGAGCATCCTCACCGACCCAGACATCCCTACGGAACAACTTATCCCACGCCGATGTGTCAAGAAAAGTTCCCTTTTCATCGAGTTTTTTCTGATAGAACAATGCCTGCAGGGCATGGCCCGTGTCGAGTGTCAACGCATGGAGCGTTGAGGGAATAGGCTGATGTCGGATTTCTGTATCCTGATGGAAATTATAGAAAGAGGTGGCGACGATTCGAGCGTTGCACTCACTTGCCGCCTGCAGAGTGACTTCCAAGAAGTCCGGATGGAGGATATCATCGGCATCGAGGAAGGTCAGATACTCACCGCGTGCGAGTGATATCCCATAATTACGCGCCGCAGATGGCCCGGCATTGGCTTGATGATATGCTCGGATACGAGGGTCGTCGGCAGCATACTTCCGACATAAAGCGGGAGTAGTGTCTGTCGACCCGTCGTCAATAAGCAACAACTCCCAGTCGGTCTCCGACTGGGAGAGTATGCTTGATATCGTTCGTTCCAAATATTGCTCGGCGTTATATGCCGGCACTATTATTGATACCATCAGCCCGCGAGATGCTTAGACTGTGAGGATTTCTTTCTCCTTGGCGGCGAAGAGTGTGTCGATCTTCTTCATGTACTTGTCATGAAGTTTCTGCACATCACCTTCGGCATCCTTCTCGACATCCTCGCTAAGGCCATTCTTGATCTCCTTCTTCAGACCCTCGATGGCTTCACGGCGAGCGTTGCGTACAGATACTTTGGCATTTTCAGCCTCTCCCTTGCTTTGCTTCACGAGTTGCTTACGGCGATCCTCGGTAAGAGGGGGAATGCAGAGTCTGATCACTTCGCCATTATTCTCGGGAGTGATGCCGAGTTCGGAGTTGATGATAGCCTTCTCAATCTCCTTGAACATAGACTTCTCCCAGGGGGTGATGGCTATGGTGCGTGCATCAGGCACAGAGACGTTGGCTACATTGGAGATAGGAGCTTGCGAGCCGTAATAGTCGACACGAATCCCATCGAGCAGACGAGCGGACGCCTTGCCGGCACGGATGTGTGAGAGCGTGTCATCAAGATATTCGACTGCCAGTTGCATCGAATCCTCGGCATTCTGCAGATATTCTTTTACTTCCATGGTTATACTGTTTAATGTTGTTATTATCGATGTTTTAAGGTCGTTACCTCGAGATGATTATCGCTCCACTGTGACGAGTGTGCCGACAGGTTCTCCTTCGAGTGCCTTGCGGAGATTGCCCGGGATATCCATGTTGAAGACATAGATAGGCATCTTGTTCTCCTTGCAGAGCGCGGTGGCTGTAAGGTCCATGACTTTCAAGCCGCGCTCCATCACTTCGTCGTAAGAGATTGAGTCGAAACGCACGGCAGTCGGGTCCTTCTCCGGGTCGGCGGTATAAACACCATCGACGCGAGTGCCTTTCATCATCACCTCCGCTTCGATCTCGATGGCACGAAGTGCCGAACCGGTGTCGGTGGTGAAATAGGGATTGCCGGTGCCGCATGAGATGATAGCCACACCTCCCTCGCGAAGTGTCTCGATGGCGCGCCATTTCGAGTATTGCTCGCCGATGGGGAACATCCCTATAGCTGTCAATACCTTCGCCGGCTGGCCTATCGCCTCAAGCGCCGAGGAGAGTGCCAAGGAGTTGATCACCGTCGCAAGCATCCCCATCTGGTCCCCCTTGACGCGATCAAAGCCCTTTGACGCCCCGGAAAGCCCGCGGAAGATGTTGCCTCCGCCGATCACTATGCCGATCTCTACACCGGCTTCTACCATCTCTTTGATCTGTCGCGCATATTGATTCAGTCGCTCTGTATCTATGCCATGTCCCTGACCTCCGGCCAGCGATTCGCCCGACAATTTCAGTAGTATTCTTTTGAATTTCATCTTCGGTCTTACTTTGCTTTGTTCAAAGTTAAGAATATTTTTTTATAATTGAAAATATTCGCCTTATGTTTTTTTGTCAGAAATCGCTCTGAACTATTCTTTGACCAGAATCTTGATCAAATCGCGCATACCCTCTGAGGCCTTCTTGGCAATGACATGCACGCCAGGTATGTCGGAAGTGTCTGCCGGATGAGGATCGATGTAGTAGATAGGCTTGCCGAAGGGCACACACCTGATCAGACCCGCTGCCGGATAGACCACCAATGATGTGCCAATCACCACAAAAATGTCGGCTTGCTGCACGATATCCATTGCCTTGTCGAAGTTGGGCACCGGCTCTTGGAAGAAGACGATGTGGGGACGCATCAAGTCGCCATTCTTGCCGCGTGTCTCTACGGTCGTCTCGAGATGGTCGGCATCGAGAGTCTCAATATAGTCGGGATGACTGATCGAGCGAATTTTCATCAACTCGCCATGCAGGTGGAGCACATCGGTGGAGCCGGCTCTCTCATGCAGGTCGTCGACATTCTGGGTGATGATTCTCACATCGAAATGTTTCTCCAACTCTACAAGGGCTCGGTGTGCATCGTTGGGCTCTACTCCTGCCAACTCACGACGACGTTCGTTGTAAAACTTGTGGATCAACTTCGGATTGCGTGCGAAGCCATCGGCTGAGGCTACATCCATCACAGGATAGTCGTTCCACAATCCGTCGGCATCTCTAAATGTCTTTATGCCTGACTCGGCGCTGATCCCCGCGCCGGTCGATACTACCAATATCGGTTTGCTCATGGTTTTGTCCTCCTTATTTTGTTATGCACTTACGAGCGCGTGTATACTGACTTATCTTGTTATCCTTCGATCTGTTTAAACATTTTCCACGCCTTGGATTGGCGATATTTCGGCACGCAGTGAGGATACACTTGCAAGATGCAAGTGCTATACATTTGCGATTCATTCTCTTCGAAGAGATTGCTGTTGCACTCGAATTTCGGCGGGATGTCGGAGAGAATACGGATCACTCTCAGATTGCGACAACCACTGAAGATCAATTCTCCAAGTTCTGAAGAGTTGGATGGCATCACTACCGTCTGCAAGTTGATACACTCGGAGAAGGCATACGACTCCAGATGTCTTACTGTGGGTGGTATGGCTACAAAGCGGAGCACCGAGCAGAATGAGAATGCGTTAGACCCGATCTTTACCAGCCCTGCCGGCAGTTTGATTCTCTCCAAAGTCCGGCAATAGGCGAAGGCATGACTCTTGATCTCGGTCAGCAACTTGCCGAGCACCACCATCTGCAGTCGCGGGCACCAGGCAAAGGCGTAGGAGGGCACCACGGTGAGAGTCGGTATCTCCGCCTTCTTCAGCTTCTCACATTCGCGGAATGTCCCCTCCCCGATCTTCAGTACACTCAACGGCAGACTCACCTCTTCGAGGTTGATACACCCCAAGAAGGCATAGTCGCCAATCTCGTTTACGCGACAGGGCTCGGCAAATTCGATATGTTTGATATCGGCGCGATCGGCAAATTTATAACTCGGGATCTTTACCACCCCGGCAGGCACTATCAGTGTCGAATCCTTAACTTCATAATCTATAGCCGAGGCTGTAGAGGCCACGCCTATTATCGCCATGATATATATCCAAAGTCTTTTCATCTCTATTTCTATTATTTAACGGCTTGGTCGCCTGTTGGTTCGTAATTCTGATTGCTGTCGTGAAGGTAGGAGGGACGGCGGTCTGCCGGGAGGATGTCTCGCTCATTGACACTGTCGACACGAGTCACTATCACATGCGAACAGCCTCGCCAGGGCATGCGACTGTGGTAGATGCTATATTCCACCTTCACCGGCTTGCAGGCAAATTGCATCTCCTTGAGCGTGGCGGCAATGTTGGCATCGGAGGTCGAGAAAACGAAATCTCCCTCATACACTCGTGTCGTGTCCATCAGGCTCTTATAGGGGAGGAGGACTCCCTCGAAGGTCTTGAACACATCTCCCTCCTTATAGAGAGTCTCGACATAACCATATTGTGTTGCCTCTGTGACGTAGGGCTGGAACATCCGGATATAGATGAAACTGATGAGCCATATCAGGAATATTGCCAAGCCCCCGAAGATCCATATCTTGAAGCGCGTCTTGCGGTGGATATAGAGGTGTTCGAACTCATCGTCCGATTCTTCCCAATATTTCGGATCTTCCGGCTTGAGTGTCGGCTTTTTCGGCTCTTTCTTCTTCTCGGGCTGTGTTTCGTCGCTCTCGAAGTAGTCGTTTTTTTCGTTGTCGTCAAATAAGTTCATAATACTCTTATTTTAGAGCGTACGCTCTTAGTGTCATCTCTTTTCCCTCTTCTTTCGGTCGAAGATAATATATCCTATGGTGTAAAGGCCGAGGATGATCAGCATCACCGTCTGCCCCGACCATTGCAATATAGAGAAGGCAGTGCCCTGGGCGGTGGTGACACCATATATGGCGAGGCCGAACATTACGGCGATGTTCCAGGGTCCGAGGCCGCCGTTGGAGGGGACTGCCATGCCGATCGAACTGAGCACGAATGCCACCAAGCAGGGCAACAATCCCAAGGCATTGCCGGGCGCTGTGCAGAGGTCGCGGGTGAAGTCGAAGGCAAAGAAGGCTACATAGAGTTGGGTGAAGTAGCAACCCCAAATGGCGAAGGTGTAGCAGATGAATGCCCACTTGCCATCCATCGAACCGATGGTGGCAAAGCCGCGCCACATCTCTTTGATCCAGGTCATGATCTTGATGATGACCTTATTACCTCTCCCGAAGTAGAAGACTCCACAGACGATCAGCAGGATCGCCACAAGGATCACCCAGTTCCAGGGATTTTGCACTATCCCCACCACATCTTGCCCGATAGGATATTTGTCTAAGAAGGACTCGATAGCCGGGGCCGCAACCAAGAAGGTGAGCAGGGTTAATCCGAGCACCATCAGTGTGTCTGTAATGCGGTCCGACATCATCGTGCCCACAACTTCGGTGAAGGGCTTCCTCTCCCTCTCGGCGATATATGTGCATCGCCATATCTCTCCAAGGCGCGGAAATACCAGGTTCAGTGCGTATGTGCCGAAGATCGAACACACCACAGCCATCAGCGGAGGATTGATGCCGAGGCTTCGCAACTGTATCCGCCAGCGCAAGGCGCGGAATACATGACTGAAGATGCTGATAGTCATGGCGCAGAGGATCCAGCCATAGTCCACACCGCTCGTCAGTATTTGCCATATATCGACGAAATCCACCTTGCTAAACATATAATAGAGCAACAGCACGGTCAGCCCCAATGGCAAGAGCCATTTCAGCGAGTTGCTAACTAATTTCTTTACTGTTATCATCGTAAGGTATTATCTTTTATGGTTATTTCTGCGGCAATACGAACTCCACCTCTTTGAAGGCGTATTGCGCCGCTGTCATTGTAGTCTGATTGATTATGGTGATCGGTCCGAAGGGGTCGACATCGTCGATGACGCCTTCGAAAGTCTCACACTCGCCGCGGAGCCGGAATGTATGGGGCTTGCCGTCGCCGCGCCATAGATTTTGTTTGAACTCGGCATGAATCGCTTCGCGCCCGGAGGCGTCGCCGATAGTCGCCAATCTGCTCTCTAACAGTGCCCCTACGGCTGCCGCCACGCGGCTTATGTCATATTCTTCGCCGGTGAGCTGTCGCAATGACACCGGATTGGGAGCGTCGCTCACGAACTCCTCTTGGTTGATGTTCAGCCCCACGCCGATGCGCGAGTGCTCGATTGCTTCGCTTGTCACCGAATGTTCGATCAGTATCCCGCAAATCTTGCGATCGCCCACATAGACATCGTTGGGCCATTTCACCTTAGCCTCGACTCCCTGACGACGCAGAAAGTCACACACCGCCAGGGCTGTCGCCTCGCTGATCGAAAATTGATGGCGCGGTGCAAACCGCTCAGGCCGTATCAGCATCGTGAACAAAAGGTTCTTGCCAGGCTCGGACTCCCAGCTGTTGCCTCGCTGTCCTCGGCCGGCACGCTGATGGTTGGCTATCACCATCGTGTTGCTCTCAATCTCCGATGCATGCACCGACACATAGCTATTGGTCGAATCTGTCTCTTCAAGCAGTAGAAATTTCATCTCTTCTTCATTCAGTGATGGTTACTATTCTCGATTCGTCAGCCCCGACTCTTATCCGGATGTAGAGTGTGTCGTCGGGAAGCAGACTCTCTACATTCTCCGGCCATTCCATCAAACATAACGACCCCGATTCGAAATAATCTTCGAGACCCAATTCGAAGCCTTGTGACTCATTCTCGATTCGGTAGAAGTCAAAGTGATAGATAGACCTTCCGTCGCCGGCTCGATATTCATTGATGATGCTGAAAGTGGGAGAGTTGACATCATCTTCGACACCCATCTCGCGGCATATCGCCCCGATAAGCGTTGTCTTCCCTGCACCCATCGGCGCGTCAAATGCAACATGATTTCGACCCGCGATGGCTGCCACGATATCCTTGACTCGCTCGCCTATTTTCGCTTCAGTTTCTATGATTATATCCTTCGACATATTAAAAATTCCTCTTAATTATGCAAATTTAGCGATTTTTTGATTAAATTTGTTCTTAATTTTCGAAATTCGCATAAAATGCGCTTATTTTGATGTTCAACCCGAATTTTTAATATTAAAATTGATATCAGTAAATGGGAAAAGTCATGATCATTGGCGCCGGAGGTGTCGGCACGGTAGTTGCCCATAAGTGCGCCCAACATCCCGAAGTGTTTAGTGAGATCGTACTCGCTTCACGCACCCTCTCCAAGTGTGACGCAATAGCCGAAAGGGTGGCTAAACGCACCGGCCATAATTCGATCCTTACCGATCGCGTCGACGCCGACAATGTCTCCGAGTTGTGCGAACTCTTCCGTCGTCATCGCCCTGAGTTGGTGATCAATGTTGCACTCCCTTACCAGGACCTCACCATCATGGAGGCTTGCTTGGAATGTGGGGTGAATTACCTCGATACTGCCAACTATGAGCCCAAGGATGAAGCTCATTTCGAGTATTCCTGGCAGTGGGCTTACCGCGAACGCTTCGAGAAGGCCGGACTTACCGCCATCCTCGGTTGCGGATTCGACCCCGGTGTCTCGGCCATTTTCGTCGCTTACGCCGCCAAACATCATTTCTCGAAGATGACTCACCTCGACATCGTCGATTGCAATGCCGGAAATCATGGCAAGGCCTTCGCCACTAACTTCAACCCCGAGATCAATATTCGCGAGATCACTCAGAAGGGTAAGTATTGGCAGGATGGTAAGTGGGTGGAGACCGAGAACCTGGAAATCCACCGCACTCTCAATTACCCCAACATCGGCCCTCGCGAGAGTTATCTCCTCTATCATGAGGAACTCGAAAGCCTCGTGATCAATTTCCCCGACATCAAGCGTGCTCGCTTCTGGATGACTTTCGGCCAGGAGTATCTGACTCATCTCCGCGTGATCCAAGATATCGGCATGGCTCGTATAGACCCCGTAATCTATCAGGGTATGGAGATCATCCCTATTCAGTTCCTCAAAGCGGTGCTCCCCGATCCCGGTTCGCTCGGAGAAAATTATACCGGCGAAACTTCTATCGGTTGCCGCATCTCGGGTCTCGATAAGGATGGCAAGAAGTCTACCTATTACATCTACAACAACTGCTCTCACCAGGCTGCCTACAAGGAGACCGGCGCTCAGGCCGTAAGTTACACCACAGGCGTGCCGGCCATGGTCGGTGCCATGATGTTCATGACCGGAAAGTGGGTGATGCCGGGTGTGCATAATGTCGAGGAGTTCGACCCCGATCCCTTCTTGGCTACTCTCGCCGTGTCGGGACTCCCCTGGAATGTCATTGTAGATGGCGATCTGGAATTCGACGATTGATCGCCGGCCTACTCCGATCTTTCTTTTAACTTTTTTATTTAATACCAAATAGCTCTATGAAGTCTATATTTATGTCGTTGTGCGCGTTATGCCTTTCATTGGCATCTTTCGCTGCTACAATGCCGGCTCCTCATGCTTTGTCGACTTCCGGCAATTCGACCCTGATCGGCACTACTACCGGCACGGTGGTAGTGACCCCGATCTCGCCCGATATCTTCAAGGTGTCTCGCGTGCCCCTTAGTATGCGCACTTGCACTCTGCCGGCTTCGCAGAGTGCCATCCTACCCTCCTCGCTCGAGGGTGTCTCTTGGTCGGCTTCTCCTCGAGAGGTGATTTTCCGATCTGCCTCTACTATTGTAAAGGTCGATCGTGCCTCCGGCAAAGTCTCTTTCTTCTCTGCCAAGGGGGATACTATCTTGATCGAGAAGGAGGGGGTCAATAATGTCGCCAAAACCAAGAGAATTTCTTTCTTCAATGGTAGAGCCCAAAATTTCTATGGCGCCGGCGAACGTGGTCATCATCTCCGCCTCAACGGTGATACACTCGTGATGTTCAACCGCCAAAATTATGGCTACACCGGAACTGACCCACGCATCTCCCAGATGGGCATCACCATGCCTTGGTTCGCTTCTGATGCCGGTTATGGCGTGCTGATCGATGATTATAATAAGGCTGACCTCTATTTGGGCTATAACGAGATCAAATATACCTCCGATACGCCCAAACTCCTCTCTTATTATTTCGTCAATGGCAATGGCTCGCTCCCGGGAGTAGTCTCCAATTACACCCTCCTCACCGGCCGTCAGCAACTTCCCCCTCTCTGGGCTCTCGGCTATATCACCTCTCGTTATGGCTATCACAATGAGCAGGAAACTCTCGGTGCTATCGACTCGCTCAAGCAACGAGGCTATCCGGTGGATGGTATTGTGCTGGACCTCTATTGGTATGGCGTCGAAACCGATATGGGACGTCTCGAGTGGAGCAAAAAGCAATTCCCCGACCATCGCCGTATGCTCGATTCCCTCAAAAATATGGGCGTGCACACGGTGCTGATCTCTCAGCCATACGTTAATAAGAAGGGTGCTATCGATAATTATAACTACCTCTCTGAGGCGGGTATGCTCGCCAAGGATTCGGAGGGTAAAACTCATGATGTCACCACGTGGGTGGGGGATGCCGGTATGATCGATATCTCCAATCCGATGACTCGCGCTTGGCTCTGGAATCGTCTTAAGACCCTCACCGCTGACGGCGTGTCCGGTTGGTGGGGTGACCTCGGCGAGCCGGAAGTGCATCCTCTCACCATCCGCCATGCCAATGGTGAGACCGCTTCGCAGTTCCACAATGTCTATGGAAATATCTGGTCGAAGACTATCTATGATGGCCTTCGCGCAGATTATCCCGAGATGCGCCCTCTATTGATGATGCGCGGCGGTACTGCCGGCCTCCAACGATATAGCGTCTTCCCCTGGACCACCGACGTGTCGCGAAGCTGGGGTGGCCTCGAGCCGCAAATCAACCTGATGCTCAGCGCCGGACTCTCCGGTCTCGGGTATATGGGCTCCGATGTCGGCGGTTTTGCTGTCGATCCCGCCGACCCTTATCAGCCTGAACTCTATGTACGCTGGCTCCAGATGGGAACCTTCTCTCCGATGCTCCGCACTCACGCCCAGCTCAAACCTGAGCCTTATCACTATCCGGCGCAAGATGCTATCATCAAGAATTTCGTGAAACAACGCTATCAGTGGCTCCCTTATAACTATACGTTGGCTTACGAGAATACTGCCGAGGGGCTCCCCTTGGCTCGTCCCCTCAATTTCTATGCCGAGCCGGGTACGGTCGATGCCAACATCAGCGACCAGTATCTCTGGGGTGAAAATGTCATGGTGGCTCCCGTTATGAAGAAGGGTGCTCGCTCTCGCAAGGTGGTTTTCCCCGCCGGCGATACCTGGATCAATTGGAATAACCCCAAACTCTCTTACGTCGGCGGCTCTACCGCTACGGTGGCTGCTCCGTTGGAAACTCTCCCGATGTTCGTTAAGGCCGGTAGTTTCATACCACAGTATATGCTCGATCCGCAGAATGTCGAACAGTATGATCCTAAATATCTCACCGTGAAGTATTTCCCCGGTAAGACAGAATCTTCTTATACACTCTTCGACGACGACCGCAAGAGTCCGACATCTCTGGCCGATGGCGAGTATCAACTCATCACCTTCAGCGCCAATCCTCAAGGTAAGCAACTCGACATCAACATAGCCTCCGAGGGATCGTATAAGGGTATGCCGACTTCGCGTCAATTCACTATGGAGATCCCGGGAGTGGCACGTCCGACGAAAGTGACAGTCAATGGCACAGTATGCAAGGAGTGGAAATATAACGCCACCTCTCGCACACTCACCCTCCCCGTCACCTTCGACTACCGCCCCCTCTCCATCACTATCCTCTGATCATATTCTTTTAGACAATAATAGAGGGCTGTGGCAATCGCTACAGCCCTCTATTTTGATGATAATAAGGCTCTTAACTGATAAGACTAATAAGACTGATAAGACTAATAGGTGGGTGCCATCTTGTTGCGCAGACGCTTGGGAAGGTGGCGACGATATTCCTGCCATCCCCGGCTGAGGGCTTCTTGTGACTCGATGTGCCGCCGACCTCGTTCGCGCAAGTCTGCTATCTTGCCATTGTCTCCCCCTCGACGCTCGAGGGTGTCGGCGCAATTGAGTAGCAATCTTCCCAGTTCTCGCTTCACTATATATGTGCTGTCTGACATCTTCACCGGCATATAACTGTCGGGGCAGTGTCCCATATCGATGTCGGCTTTGTCCGCCATCTTCATCGCCCCGGCCAGGTCGCCATGTGCCAAGAGCCGATCTCCTGCCGACACCAATGCCCCTCTCATGATGGCTGTCTGCTGTGATGGGGCATAGTCCATATATACTTCTCGGCCTATAGGGTTGGGTGGCAATACTTTGTCTGCCGCTGCGAGAAGCAGGGAGTCTACTCTCTGTTCCGGCATCAATCCATAACGATAGCCATAGAGCCACTTCGTGGTATAGGGAGTCATGCCGATACGCATCCTTGTCGGCAAGGCTTCTATCCAGTAGATGGGTCGCGGTGTGGCAGATGCGGCGTTGGTGGCTACAATGTCAAGCATCATCAAGTCGTTGAAGTCGATATGTTTGCCATCTTTGGTCACTGCTACAAGGTCAAACACCACTGTCGAGTCAGGACTCACCTTCAGCCGAACATATCGGCAGGGGAGATCTCCTTCGACACCCTTTCGAACACGACGCAACATCTCTACGGCATCGAGAGTGTCTTTCGAGTGCTTGGGCATTGACATGCGTCGATAGGCATCCCAGATGATATCGCCTCGGGTCAGCGTGGTGGGTACACCCTTGGAGTCGCGCCATTCCTGCATCATATTGGCGGCATATCGAGGCATGGTGAGATAGGAGAGATTGATCACCCTCACATCGCGGCGTATTCCCTCCACCTCCTGTGCATACCATAGCGGGAAGGTATGATTGTCGCCCGACACGAAGATGATGGCATCCGGTTCGGCGGCTTCCAAGAGGCTTATGGCATTGTTGCGTGCGGCATAGCGCCCCGAACGGTCATGATCGCCATAGTTCTCGATGCCCATCCATGCCACCACGGCAAGAGGGATGGCAAAACCCCACACACTTCGCGTGCGACGTGCCAACATTATCGCTCCAAAACCTATCCAAACGCAATATGCCAAGTATGATCCCAAGAAGGAATAGTCGCGCTCGCGAGGCTCTCCAGGCCCCTGATTGAGATAGACGGTTATCGCCAAGCCGCTCATCACGAAGAGGATAGCCGTGATGGCACAGGTCTGGATGCCTCGCCGGCGGTGGGTCAACAGCCAGATTATGCCTATGATGCCCAAGATCAGTGGCAACAGATAATATTCGTTGCGCCCTTTGTTTTCCTTGCCTGCCACGGCGGGTAGCCTGTCTTCCGCCCCGAGCATCATATTGTCGAGTGCATCATAACCGGTGATGAAATTGCCATGCTGCACTTCGCCCTGTGCCGGACGGTCGTTCTGTCGCCCGCTGAAATTCCACAGCAGATAGCGCCAATACATATATGCTGTCTGGTAGGTCAGGAACCATTCTGCGTTCTGAAGGTAGGTGGGACGATAGCCTGTAGCCTCTCGACGCTTACCATCCGCTCCCATCTTGGTGACATAATGGCCTGCCGAGTCGATAGCTTCCGACACTTTGACTCGCTCCATGGTAGTCGTGTCCATGCCGATCCAATCGGAATAGGACCTGATGTCGAAGGGACGACTTCCCGTGATGCGCGGAAACCACATACTCTGTTCCGGCGTCTTGACCTGGCGCTTCTTCATCCCCTTCACGATGTAGGCATCTTTGCCCCGTGCGATATATTTACGGTTGAGCAGTGAGTCTTTGGCGCTCAATCCGCGGATCGAGGACTTCAATTTGCCATCCTCTTCGATCGGCACATATTCGTTGTGATAATAGTCGATCTCGAAATATTTATATACATATTTCCCGGTCGAGTCTTTCTCTTCATGCAGAAGAGGACGGCTATAGGGCGTCTCACCATATAGCAGTGGTTTTGAACCATATACTTCGCGGCTCTGGTAGGCGGCAAATGAGAAGGGATTGCCGGGCATCATCGCGTTGGGTGGAGCCGGGATGCCCCCTCTTATCGGTATCAGAGCGTATGAAGCATATCCGGTCAGGAGCATGGTGAGCATCCATATCGAGAGATATAGTCGTCTCACCTTGAAGTTGGAGCCCGATACCAACAGCGCGGCAACTCCCGCTGAGACGATGGCCCCGATCAGATAATGCTCGGAGATGATGAATATCCCCGACAGGAATATGGCGGGATAGCAAGCCATCCCCATCACTATGCGGCTCTTGGAGCGTGAGCATGCCGTAACGGCTATCATCAGAGATGCGCCGAGTGTCAGCAGATAGATCACCACACCGCTGAGGTGCGGCAACCCGAAGCGATTGACGGCTATCAACTCAAACCATGATGCCAACGCGATCGATGAGGGCATCATGCCGACAAGTAGGCATGCCACAATAATCAGCGACAACAGGAAGATTACTACCAACTTGCCGGTGGTGCGGATGCCGCGTCTCACTGCCCAAATCATCGCCAATGCCGGGATGCAGAGCAGGTTGAGCTGATGGATGCCGATGCTAAGCCCGAAAATGTAGGCTATCAAGACCAAGAGTCGCCAGGAATCGTCTCGCCGACTCGTGCCTGCCCATTTCGCCATCAGCCAGAGACAGAGCGAGGTCATAAAGATCGACATGGCATATACTTCCGCCTCTACAGCAGAATACCATATCGAGTCGCAAAGTCCGAATGCCATGGTGCCGACCAGGGCTCCACCGGCTGCTGCCAAGGGTGCCGGGATATGGCGTCGCGGCAACTTGAGCAAGACCCAAAGCCCGACCCGGAAGAAAGTCTTCGCCAAGAAGAAGGCTGCGAAGGCTGTGAATAGTCCCGAGGAGAGATTCACCGCCAAGGCGGCATATTCCGGCGAGGGGGCAAACATGGTAACGATACGCTCCACCAACATCCATGTAGGATTGCCGGGAGGATGACCCACCTCCAGAAGATATGCCGCCGTGACATATTCCGGACAGTCCCAATAAGAGACGGTAGGGGCTACTGTCAGCCAATAGAGCGTGAGGAGGATCGCAAATGACCCCCATGCCACTATCGGCTCAGCCCACAAGTATTTCTTCTCCCCTTGGATCATGCCTGAGTTGTTATGATGTTATCTATTATCTAATATCTATTAACTATTAAATGAAAATTATCTTTCTGCACGCATCGGATTGTTCAGAAAGTCTTCGTAGGCGAGACGGATGCCATCTTCGAGTTCGGTCTTATAGGTCCAGCCGAGTGAGGTGGCTTTCGACACGTCGAGAAGTTTGCGCGGTGTGCCGTTGGGCTTGGTAGTATCCCAAACGATCTCGCCCTCATATCCCACGACGCGAGCCACGATTTCTGTCAATTCTTTGATGGTCAGTTCCTTGCCTGTGCCGGCATTGACAGTCTCATTGCCCGAATAGTTTTGCATCAAGAAGACGCAGAGGTTGGCCAAGTCGTCGACATAGAGGAACTCGCGGAGGGGGGAGCCATCGCCCCAGCAGGTCACACTCTCGAGCCCCGCCACTTTCGCTTCGTGGAATCGGCGGATCAGTGCCGGCAATACGTGGGAGTGAGTGGGGTGGTAGTTGTCGTTGGGACCATAGAGGTTGGTCGGCATCACCGAGATGAAGTCTGTGCCATATTGACGGTTGAGATATTCGCAATATTTCAAGCCTGAAATCTTGGCGAGGGCGTATGCCTCATTGGTCTTCTCAAGGGCGGAGGTCAGCAGGCAAGATTCCGGCATAGGCTGTGGTGCCATGCGGGGATAGATGCAAGATGAGCCTAAAAATTCCAATTTGCGACATCCATTCTGCCAGGCTGCATGGATCACATTCATCTCCAAGGTCATATTGACATACATAAAGTCGGCGGGTGACTTGTCGTTTGCCTCAATGCCTCCCACCTTGGCGGCTGCCAAGAAGACATATTCCGGACGCTCTTCGGCGAAGAAACGCTCCACAGCATCCTGTCGGGTCAGATCCAACTCGGCGTGGGTGCGAGTGATGATGTTGGTGTAACCCTGTCTTTGCAATTCTCTTACTATCGCCGAGCCCACCATGCCGCGGTGTCCGGCCACATAGATCTTTGAATTCTTTTCCACTTTATGAGATTTTTTTAGTAGTTTGCGTTTATCTATTTACTCGTAATCGTCTGATTACTATATCTTTTTATGCCTTGAGATATATCTCGGTGAGTTTCGGTACGAACCATTCCCACGACATATTGGCGGCATAATATTCGTATGCTTTCTGCCCCATGGTGTGGCGCAATTCGGCATCCGTGGCCATCCTCAGCATCTCCTCGGCGAGGGTGTAGGCATCTGCCGGGGGCACGAAGATGGCGGTCTCTCCATCGGTGAGATATTCCGCCTGCGCCCCATTGGGCGTGCATATCTGCGGGCGTGCCGACGCCATGGCTCGTATGTTGGGAAGTCCGAAACCCTCTCGCTCCACTGAAGGAAGCACCACGAAGTGAGACTGCATGATCAACTCCATCGGTATGTCGCGGGTCACCTTCCAGTCGATCATCTCCATGACATTGCGCACCATCGCCCTGCGCCTCAGCGTGTCGATATAGTCGGGATTGCCATTTCCTACGATCCGCAGCCTTATCTTTTTACCCTTCAGCGCGGTCAGCGCATCGATGATGGTTTCCAGACCCTTACCCTTGGCGAGCGGACCGGGATAGATGGCGAAGATTGGTCCCTTGGTCGGCTCGGGTTGCAGTTCCATCACCGGGAGCTTGATGCTGTCCAAGAGAATATGGACCGTGTGCAGACTCATCGGCAACTGCCGACGCCATGTGGAACGAAAACTGTCGAAAGCCGCCTTCGACACAAAGATATGTGCATTGATCTTGTCGTAGATGCGACGGAAGAGCCATGAATTGCGCCCCGGTCTAACCTTATGACGCGTCGATATCACCCTCACATCGGGCCGCTTCACCAATCGCTTGGCGAGCAACACGGTGAAGGCATCGCGATAACGATGCACATGCACGTAGGTGCGATCGCGTGGCACATCGCGCAATATCCGCGCAAGTATCAGCACCGATGCCGGATCGAAAAAGCCTCTCAGTGGTGAGTGTGTCAAAGACACGCCGGCTTGCCTGAACAAGTCGTCGATCACCTTGGCATCGCGCGTGATTGCCATTACATCCCATCCCTCTTTATGATAATGCTCGCAAATATCTAATGCATATTTCTGTGCACCTCCCCATTTATTTGACGAGATCAAGTGTATTAATGTCGGTCGATCTGACATATTTTATCAATTGGAGGTCGAGAGCATCACTCGGATGTCGATGCTCGGCATCGAGAGGTAGGATGCCACAAGCTTGTCGACGAGCTTGCCGTCGTAGGTCACCATGCCTCGTTGCACACCCTGTGTCGTAGCCATCATATCGTTGAAACCATTCTTGATCAGCATCTCTTCGAAGAAGTGGATCAGTGGGTTGGAGAGTGCCATAGCCACCGTGCGGGGCACTGACACCGAGGGGTGGGAGTCATGTAGGTCGAGAACATAGACCGTATCTTTGAGGGTCGAGGAGAGGCTCTTGGGAAACTCAAAGGGGCGTGTGGTGAGTCCGGTGATGATCACATCGGCACTCTTCACCAAGTTCGCCAATACTCGAGGATGGATCGTGATCAACTCCACGCGGTCATGACACAAGGGCCGCGACACTTGCAGGGTCGCCACATCATTGTCGAGCAAAACCACACGAGCACCGGCGCCGGCTGCCGCATTGGCTGCCGCTATCGCCTCCGTGCCACATCCGATCACGAGAACTTCACAGGGATTCAACCCCGCCACACCTGCCAATAAGACCCCCTTGCCTTCGCCCAAATAGGACAATGCATCTTGGGCATACATGATGGCGGCACGACCATCGATCTCGTCGATGATGTCGGCAAATATCGCGATATCCTGATGCGAGGTGAAGTTGTCGAGACAGGCACATGAGATTTTCTTGGCGAGCAAGGCCTTGATCACCTGCTCATCGAAGAGTCCATCTCCCATCATGCAGAGGAGTGTTGCCCCTTCGGTCATCTTCTTGATATCCTTGACACGCAAGGGCTGATATGAGAGCACAATGTTGCACTTTAATGCCTTCTCGCGGCTCTCGATTTCTACGCCATATTCGGCATATACTTCATCCTGGAAACTGATGTCGATGCCGGCACCATGTTCCATGGTGATCTTGATCCCGGCTGATGTCAGCATGCCGCAAGCCTCGGGAGTAAGCAGAAAACGAGTCTCGTCGGTGTCGGAATAATTGCTCAATAGCCCGATATGGATCCCGCGTGAGGGTGTCTCCACCTCTTGCATTGCCGGCTTCGGCTCAAGCGTAGTATTATTTTCCGTTTCTTTCATATTCTGTAGGCTAATTAGGGTTTGGCGGAGATGTTTTGCCCCCCTAAACAGGATGCACAAATCCCCATTTTAGCAAATATACAAATTTTTTCTCATATCATACCTATTTGAGCGATTTTTGTATCATTTTATAGTGGGATGGTGGTGGATCGGAGGAAGGTGTCGATGTTGGTGTCTATCTCTTTGACCGATTCGAGGTGCTCGCCGGAGTGCTCTATTTGGGCGCGACGGTAGTGGGGTAGTCGCTCCTGCAAGCCTCGTCTCACCTCTTGGCGGATCTCTTCTTCGCTTTTGCCCGACATCAGCGGGCGGCGGGAGTTGTTGATCATCAACCGGCGCACGATACACTCTTCGGTGGCGGTGAGCCAGATGGTGATGCCGCGGTCGAGCATCAGATCCATGTTGTCGTTGAAGCAGGGTGTGCCCCCTCCGCATGCCACTATCACCCCCTCAAAGTCAGCCACTTCGCCAAGCATGGCACTCTCTTTGCGCCGAAATCCCTCTTCCCCCTCTCGGCGGAAGATTTCGGAGATTGTGGCGTGATAACGCTGCTCGATATAGAAGTCGAGGTCGATAAATTTTCTGCCCAGGACGCGCGCCAAGGCTCGCCCGAAGGTGGTCTTGCCACTCGCCATATAGCCTATGATGAAGATGGGTCGCATGGTTCTGTCGGTTAGAGATAGAGTCGGTCGGTGATAAAGATTGCTTTTCAGATGTTGCGCAGGACTCCCCACGCCACTACGGCTATCGTCAGCCCGATGATCATCGGCGGGGAGTTCAAAATGCGGTATAGTCGCGGCCATCGCTTACGGAAGATCGCCGTGAAGGTCAGCGCCACGAGTATGGGGGAGATGCAGAGGATAAATGCGTTGGCATGCCATGCCGCCGCGAGGTCTCCTCTGAGCAGAGCATGAAGCATACGCTGGCTGCCACATCCGGGACAGTCATACCCTGTCAGAGCATAAAACATACACTTCGGTGCCCATGGGCTCAACGCCGGGTCGAATATGAAGTAGAGAGCCAGGATCACAAGCCCTCCGACGATAAGCCCGATCTTGCCCCATTTGCGAGAGATCATAATGAGGTCAGCATCGTGAGTGGAAGGTAGAGGATGTTGCTGATCACGCCGAGCACGATAGAGGCGATGATCCACATCTCGGTGCGCTCGGAGGCTTTGCGTGCCCCTTCGTAGTCGCGAGCATAGTATTTGGTGCTTACCGATGCGCTGAATACCAGGGCGATGATGCCGGCGGGGAGACAGCAACAGATAGTCGCTAAGATAGCCCAGAGGGTGTAGGTGGGGGGCATCGGTTCGGGGGCTTGCTCTTGCGGCATCCCTTGCGGCATGTAGTATCCGGTGGCGGTGCCGGGGTAGGGTGGCGGTGTCACACTTGCCGAGGCTTGTTGTGCCGATTCGGCTGCCTCTTGCTCTGCCATCTCTTGCTGTGACGCCTCGACCTCTTCGCTGTCAAAGTTCATGCCGAGCTTCTCGGCCCACATTTTCTCTGCTTCATATTTCGGAGGCATCGCGATGGGCTCCTCTTGAGGGGCAACCTCCTCTTGAGGAGAAACCGGATCTTCGACAGTCGGTTTCTCTTGGGGTGTTTGCAATTCTTGCGACATCGACTCTTCTTGGGGAGTCAATTCGTCTCGTTTATTTTCTTCTTTTTCCATATCTCGTTCGATTTAGGGGAGTGATATGTTGATGGTTTGTTATACTTGTTGCATATCGACGAGGTGCTTGTAGATGCCACCCCGTTCGATGAGTTGGCGATGTGTGCCCATTTCGGCTATCTTCCCTTCATGGAGCACGCAGATCTTGTCGGCATTGATGATGGTGGAGAGACGGTGGGCTATAACGATGGTGGTGCGATCTTTCATAAGACGCTCCAAGGCATCCTGTACGAGTCGTTCGCTCTCGGTGTCTAATGCGGAGGTTGCCTCGTCGAGGATCAGGATGGCGGGGTCTTTGAGGATGGCACGCGCTATGCTGATGCGCTGGCGCTGTCCGCCGGAGAGGCGACAGCCCCGGTCGCCGATGATGGTGTCGTAACCATTTTCGGTCTCCATGATGAAGTCATGGGCATTGGCTATGCGTGCCGCATCTTCCACCTGCTCGCTGGTTACTCCCTCGGCGCCGAAGGCGATGTTGTTGTAGATGGTGTCGTTGAAGAGGATTGCCTCTTGATTGACATTCCCCATAAGCGATCGCAGGTCTTTGACTCTCAGGTCTTTGACATTGATGCCATCAACCTTTACCTCTCCTCGTTCCACATCCCAGAAGCGGGGTATCAGGTCGACGAGTGTCGATTTGCCCGATCCCGACTGTCCGACTATCGCCACGGTCTCTCCCGGCGCCACTTCGAGACAGATGTCGCTTAGAACATCGTGCTCTTCGTTATACCCGAAACTAACATGGCTGAAGGTGACACTGCTCTTATGGTTCGCACCCCCGGGCAAGTCTTTTGCTTCATCGGGATCGCAGATCGGATTCACCGCATCCAAGATCTTGTCGATACGCTCTTTGGCTGCCATGCCCTTGCGCACGGTATATGCCGTCTTCGAGAGGTCTTTCGCCGGGTTGATCATACTGTAGAACATCACCATGTAGTAGATGAACTCGGCAGCATCGATCTGGGAATTGTTGGAGAGGATCAGGCTGCCGCCAAACCAAAGGATTATCGCTACAGCGATTGTGCCCAAGAACTCGCTCATAGGGTGGGCGAGGGCTGTGCGGCGGCTCACGCTGTTGTTGATACGGTAGAATTCTTGGGTCTGCCTGCCGAATCTTCCCTCCATCATCTTCTCGGCGTTGAAGGCCTTGATAACTCGCAAGCCGCCGATGGTCTCTTCGGTGTTCGACAGGATTTCGCCCCATTTATTCTGCGATGCCAATGATTTGGCTTTCAGTTTCTTGCCGACAGCCCCCATCACTCCTCCCACGAAGGGGAGCATGATGAAGACGAAGAGGGTGAGTTGCCAACTTATCACGAGCATCATCCCCAAGCAGGCGATGATCATGATAGGATATTTGATAAGCGAGAAGAGACTCGCCATCACTGAGTTTTGCACCTCTTGAACATCGCCCGAGAGACGCGCCATTATGTCCCCTTTCCGCTCGTTGGTGAAGAACCCGATGGGGAGCGACACGATCTTGTCATACATCTGCCGGCGGATGTCTCTCACCACGCCATTCTGCAAGGGGATGGTGAAAAATTCGCTCAGATATGCCGTCATCACTTTCAGCAGACAGGTCACCACCAGAAGGATCCCCAAGAATCCGAGGGTGAAGGAGGCGCCATGATCGCTGATGAGTGTCGACATGTAGTAGTAGAAATTATTCTTCAGGACATCCATCATCGATGCCGAACCATATTCCATGTAGGTGTAGATGGTGCTGTCCATGCCGAACAGCATCTGCAATATCGGGATGATAAAGGCAAAGGAGAATAGCGTGAAGAAGGCAGTCAGCAGGTTGAAGATGATGCTGAGTGCTATATCCCTCTTATAGGGGGAGGCATATCTTTTGATGAATAAGAAAAGTTCTTTCATTGTTCTGCTCTTTAACTGTCTCGAGGAATGGGTAGAGATGATGCGATGGAGAGATGTCTCGAGGTCTTTGACAAGATGTCAACGACTCCAAACTACAAAGATAGTAAAAGTTTTATAAATGAGACAAAAGTTTGTCGGCTTTATCGCCCCAGAAGTTGTAGAAGTCGGCGCGAGTTCTCTTCCATCGGCGGTGGCTCCATAGCCAATATTGAGGGGCTTCGAGGATGTTGTCTTCGAGCAAGGCGAAGTATCTGCGTGTAATCTCGAAGTCGGGATGCTCTTTGGGATTGTGGGCGATGGGGATGAATTTCAACTCGTAGAGGCCGCGACGGGGACGGCTGAGGTGGCAGAAGAGCACTTCGGCATCGAGGAATCGGGAAATTCTTTCGGGTCCGGTGTAGACGCCGGTGTCGTGGTGGAGGAAGTCGAGGAAGAGGTGCATGTCAAATTTGGGACATTGGTCGGCGATATAGCCGGTTACGGTGGCGACTCCGCGTCGTTTCCAGTCGATATGACGGCGCATTATGTCTCCCATCTCGATGTTGTTGGCACCGAATCGGGTGCGTATCCGGTTGAAGATCTCTCCCATCACTCGGCTGTGGAGATGATGATAGACTTGCGCAGAGACGGTGCCGGGGGCAAAGTAGGTGGGTAGCGAACTGACCCATTCCCAGTTACAGTAATGCCCCAAGAGCAGCGACACGCTCTTGCCCTCGGCTATGGCGAGGTCGACCATCTCGGGATTGACCACTCGCAGATGGCGGTGCATATCTTCGGGGCTCATAGTGAGCATCTTGATGGTCTCGAAGGTGTAGTCGGTGAGGAAAGTGTAGAAATTGCGCTCTATTCGGGCTATCTCTTCCGAACTTTTCTCCGGCAGCGAACTGACAAGGTTCTCTCTAACCACTCTTCGGCGATATCTCACTACACTATGCAGTAACCATGACATAACGTCTGATAAGAGGTATAACACCCTGAAGGGCAGAATGGATAAGCACCATAAAGCCCCATAGATCAGACGATAACTTATCTTTTCTATTGTGTTCATAGTCAGGCATGACGCCTCCCTCTGTATGTTCGGATTGCCGGGGAGCATCACTCTTTAGAGATAACGCCTGAAAGACTCTTTTTATTTTGTAGTTCGGAGGATAGGTCGGTTATTTTGTGTCGATGCTGAGGTTGAGTTGGTTTTTTTACCAATTTCCAGTAGTCGCCACGATATCCATCTTTTACTTCAGTGCGCCGGAGTCACCGGTTGAGACATCGCCGGCATCGATGCTCTGGTCGGTCTTCTTGCCGTAGCTGATAAGATAGGTGAAGCTAAGAACTGCTTGGAATGGAGACCGAATCTCACATTTATTGTATGAATAGTGCTGAGAGTTGTACTCCTTATATGATTTTGAGGAGTGTAGAATATTCATAATCTTCACCGATGCGTAGAAGTTGTTTTTCCCCCAAGTTAATTGGAAGTCCAGATCATCATTAAATCGCGTCATGCTCATATCATATCCTAATAGCTTCGGAGTGGATCTCCTGTAAGATACTCGAGCCATAAAGTCGCCAAACACATACGATACTTTGGCATTAATGCGGAAGGAGGCTTTGTCTCGTTTATACTCACCATAAAATTTGGTATAATCCAAGCCCGGATTGAGAGATACTTTTAACTTG
>SFMJ01000091.1 GCA_004553095.1 Bacteroidales bacterium | reverse complement strand
ATTGGCTCAGACTTCTTTATTGTTTCTTGGAATGACGAGACTCGTTATTTTTCAGTAACTTGTCCCTGTACTCTTAAACAACTTTCGCTGCTTGTCTTGATAGCATGATGTCAATGTTCTCTTGCTTTTCGGAGAGGCCTTCAGGCTTGCCTTACGGCGTTTCATTTCCGAATTGCGAGTGCAAAGTTATAGCAAATTTTTGAACTGTGCAAATTTTCTCTCAAAAAATCTGCTATAAAACATTTTTATTTTTACATCTTGTTGATAATCAAGTGCTATCAACAGTGTTAAAATGTGTTTACAAATGTTATTTGTTTTAACACTTGTCAAAACAGTGCTAATAAGAGCGGTCGCGGTCGATGAAGAAGCGTGGGATATTTGCGATGAATACATCGGGGGCATCGAAGAGGTCACGATGCTCGATGAGGGCATTCAGTGGGATATCGGCGATCAGATAGTTGCTCTCCTCGGTGAGGTGGAGTTCGTGGAGTCGCGAGATGGGGAGGATATGGCGCACGTCGGTGTCGCGATAACGGATATAGACTCGCAGGTCGATATCTGTGGTGTAATCTGGGCGGTCGACATAACCCATCTTCTTATACTCATATCTATAATTATGGAGTCGCGCCATAATATCGCTCAAGATTGAAGATGCGGTGGGGAGTCCTCCGGCCCCCTTGCCGAACATGAACTGACGGTCGTAGCCTTCGCCACGGATCACGACGCCATTATACTCATCGTCGACACTATATATATATTTTGACTTTTCGACGATCTCGGGCATGACAAACATGGTGAATCGGCTATCGTCGACCTTTGCGACTTGAGCCACGAGTTTGATTTTCGCACCCTTCTCGCGGGCGTAATTGATATCGGTATCATGGATATGGGAGATGCCGTAGGTGAAAACCTGCTCAGCGGGGACGAATCGGCCTAAGGCATGGACTGTGATGATGATGAGTTTGAAGAGGGCATCATAGCCATCGACATCGAAAGATGGGTCTTTCTCGGCGAAGCCCAATTCTTGAGCGCGGCAGAGTGCTGACTGATAAGACTTGCCATGGTCGAAGACTTGTGAGAGGATATAATTGGAAGAGCCATTGAGGATACCCTTCACCTCGAGCAGGAGGTCATTGTCGTAATACTCCTCGAGGTTTCGGATCACCGGTATAGATCCGCAAGAGGAGGCGTCATAGAGTAGGGCTGTGTTGTGACGGCGTTGCAAGTCGATCAGCGTGGGGAGATGGCGAGCGATCATGGTCTTGCTGCCCGACACCACCGGTATGCCTCGACACAAGGCTGTGGTCACGATGCTATAGGATGCTTGGGGGTCGTTGACCAGTTCGACGATGAGATTGATATCAGGGTCTCCGAAGATCGCCTGCGGGTCATCGGTGATCAGTCCGGGAGGGGTGGCGACCTCTCGCTCTTTATCAATATTGCTGACACAGATGCGGCGAAGGCGGGGGACATCTCTTGACTATCTGCAGAACTATAATTTGTGTTCATATTATATATATGTGTAATGTGTGAATGTTAACGTGGGGAGAGGATCTGATTCAGTTGTTGGTGTTCGACCAGGAAGCCATCGTGGCCGAAAGGGGATTTGATTTCGAAATATCGTGCATCGGGGATCATGTCGGCGAGTTCTCTCATCTCGGCGGGAGTGAAGCAGATGTCGGTGGTGATCCCCACGACGATGGTGGGTATATTGATACGTTTAAGAGCTTGGGGCACCCCTCCTCTGCCGCGGCCGACATCGTGAGTGTCGAAAGCATCCAAGATCGAGACGTAAGAATAGACATTAAAACGGCGGCAGAGTTTTTCGCCCTGATAATTCTGGTAGGTAGAAGCGCGATGGGGAGTCAGGGGGTTATGATCATCGAGGTCTTGCTGTGTGATATTATAACCTTCGGGACCACGGTAAGTCATCATACCGATGGCACGTGCGGCGGCGAGGCCGGATCTGCCGGCATCGGGAGATGGGTCGCCGTAAGAAGAGTCGCTGAATATTACCATACGTTGTGTTTCATCGGCGGCGATGAGCCAAGGGGAGGCCTTGGGGGCTGTGGCGATCAGCACGAGATTATCGAATCGTTGCGGTTCGGAGACAGCCCATTCGATGGCTTGGAATCCCCCGACGGAGCTACCGATAATTCGGTCGATATGGTCGATGCCGAGGTGCTCGGCGAGGAGGATATGCGCCCGGACCATATCGCGGATGGTGAGTCGTGGGAAATTTTGATAATAGGGGGAGCCGGTGGCGGGGTCGATCGAGAGAGGTCCGGTGGAGCCATAATGCGATCCGATGATATTGGCACATACGGTGAAATACTTGTCAGGGTCGAGGAAAGCCCCCTTCTCCACGGTGTGTGGCCACCAGTCAGCCACTTCGCTATTGGCGGTGAGGGCATGACACACCCACGCCACATTGCTTCGATCGGCATTCAGAGTGCCGTAGGTGTGATAGGCGATGGTGAGACTCGGCAGGGAGCCTCCAAGTTCGAGATCGAACTGCCGGGGATAATTAAAATACTTGATCATTATTGCGAGTAATTGTTAGAGCCTTAGAAGGCGTTCTGACATCAAAAAATCCGACTCCACGAGAGCGGAACCGGATTATATTGATACTTCAAAACTTGCCACAAAGTCATCTCATTCCGATTCCACCCGCGCCACGCATGCACATCATCATACCCATATCCATCATCATGGACATGTATGCAGAAGAGAATGTATGGTTAAAACGGTAATTCATAAAAAAATGAATAAAATCGGGGATAATAAACCTATAAAATAGAGCCAACCTTGTCATTAGCGTGACAAAATTAGCAAAAAAAATCGAAACAACACAAAAAAGGGGATGAAAAAATTGCGAAAGACTCGCCCAGGGGGGCTACTCACTGAGGAGTTCGCGTAGTTGCTTGCGAATAGTGAAGATACGGCTCTTCACCGTGCCGATCGGCATATTGAGGCGTTCGGAGATCTCTACATACTTATATCCGGCGATGTGCATCTCAAAAGGCTTGCGATAATCCTCCGGGAAGGTCTTGATCATCTCGTCGATCTGCGAAGCGGCAAAACTGCCATCGGGCGATTCCATAACGGTTTCTCCCGGAATATTAAGGTTATACAAATCGCCTGAAGATTCAAATATCGACACCTCGCGAGCGCGACGATGATAATTATTCACAAATATATTGCGCATAATTGTCATGATCCAACCGCCGAAATTGGACTTATCGACATACTTTGACTCATTGTCAAGAGCCTTGAGTGTAGTGTCTTGGACAAGGTCGTAAGCCTCCTCCTCGTTAAGTGTCAACTTACGAGCGATAGAGAGCATATTTTTCTGCATCGAGATGACTGCAGTTCTGAAAGCGTCTGTCGTTTTCATTAAATTAAGAGGTTGTATGGGTTGTTAATACTATTGTTGATTGGTGTTGGAAAGAATATTAGAGCGCGCTCTTACTATTGATTCAATCTATAGGATAGCAAATTTATTACCAAAAAACGAATTGGCAAATATTTTTTTGTTAAAAATTCTTACTAATGTATAATCTATTGATAAAAATCAACCCAATATAACAAAATAGTCCCATAAAAGCCATTAAGAGCGCGTGTCTTGATTCATAATTTCCACCTTCACGAGTTCGATGCGAGTGGTCGACATCTTCTTGATGGTAAACTTGAGGTTGTCGATCTCGAAGGTATCGTTTTGTTTTGGGAGGGCCTCAAGGTTTTCGAGGATATAGCCTGCGATGGTGTTATACTGTTCGCTCTCCTTGATGTCGAGACCGAACTCCTCATTGATAGAAGAGATTTCGACGCGACCGGAGAAGATGAAGCTATCTACACCGATACGGCGAGCCACGATACGTTTATGGTCATGTTCATCTTCGATTTCGCCGAATATTTCCTCGACGATATCTTCGAGGGTGACGAGACCGGCAGTGCCGCCGAACTCATCGACGATGATAGCCATCGACTTTTTCTCAGCCATCATGCGGCGCATCAGTTTGTTGGCGAGCATCGTTTCGGGCGTAAATATGATGGGGCGTATCTTTCGGGTCCAATCGGTGTCGGCATTCAGGAGTTCGGCGACATGGATATATCCGACCACATCGTCGATATCCTCCTTATAAATAACTATCTTAGAGAAGCCGGTGTCGATAAATCTTTGAGTCAGTTCCAGGCGCGAAGTGTCAGCCAGAGGGAGCGCCACAATCTCATTGCGAGGGGTCATGCACTCCATCACTTGAGTATCCTTAAAATCGATAGCCTTTCGGAAGATCTTCACCTCATTCTCCACATTATCCTTATCCTTGCGGCGCTCTATAGATTTCTGGATATAATCGTCGAGTTCATCCATAGTGAGGAGTTGCGAACCGGCAGACTGCGACTTGATGCCGAAAAGGTTCATCAATCCGCGAGAGATCCATGACACCAACCAGGATATGGGGTAAAACAAGAGATACAACAGGTAAAGAGGCAGGGCGAGCATACGCATCATAAAATTTGGGTTGATGCGGAAGGTGGTCTTGGGGAGGAACTCGCCGGTGATGAGGATCAGTCCGGTGGAGATCACTGTATTTGATATCAGCACCAAGAATTCCTGACCGTTGAAAATCTGTTCGAGCCGGGGATTGATCAGAGCCGAAAAAGCGATACCATAGATCACGAGCACAACATTATTGCCCACCAAGAGGGTGGAGATGAACATATCCTCATGATGGCTGAACATACGGAGGATATTGTTGATGACACCGCCACGTGTGGCATCGATCTCGCGGCGCACCTTGCTCGACTGCACAAAGGCGATTTCCGAGCCGGAGAAGAGTCCGGAGAAGAGCATTGCAGCCAAGGCGATAAAGAGTGCTAAATTGAAAGATAAATCCATTATGGAATAGAATTGTTAGGAATAATCGGGGAGGATTGAGGGGGAGCGCCCGGGGCGGCAGTCACCGGAGAGGCTACCGGGGAGGGGGCAGTGGAGGGGGCGCCACCGGCGGCGAAGTCTTGGCTATTCACCGGGAAGATGCCTTGCGGCTTGATGATGCGATAAGAGGTGAGCCGCTCATCGCTCTCAAAGCCGATACCCTCGAGGGTATGGGTGGATGTCTCGATATGGATAAACGAATCGCTATAGAGGATGCGGCGTCGCTGATCCCAGTATAGTTGTTCGGTCTGGAAGAGATCCTTGGGCACCTTGGTCATCTCGACATGGCCATCGAGACGCCACACCTTCTCCTGCGAGAAAAAGCGAGCCGAATCGGCAGCCACCGTAGCGATAACCTGGAACGAACGATCATACTTCTGCAGATAGAGCCCCTGTGGGAACGACCAATAGGGGGTATCGACCTCATCATAGACCTTCCAGATGGGTGCCACGATCTTGTATTGCACCACACCCGAATCGGAGATGAAGGTGGCAACATTCTTGGTGGTCATCGTTGCCATGGTCTTCGGATTGAGTTTGGCGGCGACATCGATCTTGCGTTCCTCTCTACATCCGGTCGAGACGATAAGAGCCACGAAGAGTGCTATGAGCAGAAGTGATGATTTTCGCATAGTGCCGGGGAAAGGGGTCGATTAGCGTATCTTACGCTTGAAGAACCACACCTCGTTGAAATTCACACCGAGAGTGATATTGAGATAATTTTCCTTAATCATCGGATTGGGATGGGCTTGACGAGCCTTCCACTCAAATCCGAGATTGATCACGGTCTTGCCTTCGGGAGTCGGGAAACCGAAACCGGCAGTGACGCCATACTCGCGGAGGCCATTGCTATTGACTTGCAGATAATCATTGATGTAATAAGCGCCGATGCGATAAGCCATGCGCTGACCATAATTACCACGAATTTTTGGCACGAACTCAGCACCGAAACTATAGCGAGTTCGGTCGTTGAACTCCATGCCGTTGAAGACGATCTTATCGGGATTTTCAGTTGCATAGAGGGGTGCATAACTTGTCTTGCTCCACTGCTGCCAGAGGAAGTCGAACTCCACATGGAGTCGGCTCGAGCGCTGATGGGTGAAGCTGACTCCGGCGCCTACGCTATGAGGATTGTGATAATTATCCTTCATCTTCATGCGAGCCACCTCGGTGGGAATCGACTCCTGCGACATCTCCTGAGTGGTGGCCCACACCGTGCCATGCATGCTCTTCTTGGGGCTATAGGTCATGCCCAGTCCGATCGAGTTGTAGCGATTGATATTAAAAGAATATTGAGCACCGATGACTACATTCCAGTCGCGCACTCTCATCACATGCTCGAACTTCGAGCTTCCCGTGCTGGGATTGGCGAAGACATCATCGACTATTGTGCCGAAATCATAGCTGAAATTCGCACCGAGCGAGAATCCGGCGAACGTACCGGCGACACCGAGGTAGAACTCATTGATGCCACCCGAGCCTTGATTCTCCATAGTGCCGTGAACGATATCATTGCCGAAGGCATATCCCACCGAGCTGTAGGGGAGCAAGCCGACCGAAGCGCCCATGAACTTGCAGATGGGGAACTGGAGGGTGACATAATCGAGACCACCGCCGGTGGAATTTGCTTTTTTGCCATTCTCCTCGCTCCATATCAGCGAGACATCTGCACCCATATCGAAGAGGAATGTGGTGGAATCGATAGCGGCGTATGAGGCGGGGTTCATCACATTGATCTGGCGACCGGAACTCATAGCGATGCCGACGCCACCCATCTGACGTTGCATCGAAGTGGCGCGGTCGCCCAGGATGCCATAACCATACATCGAATAGGGAGTGTTGGCATTTTGTGCCATAGCGGCGATTGAGCAGATCAAGCAAGCCGCGAAGATTTTGATTCTTATCATATTAAATTATTATAATTGAAGATCCTGACCAGTCCACGTCCCACGGCATCCGTGTCGATACGATGAGGGATGGAGCGGCGTTCCAACTGCGTGGAGAGGAACATGGCATCTCCGCCGGTAAGGACCAATTGTATGTTATCATAACGAGTGAGGGCGGCATGATAGGATGCTGCTATTTCAGCCGTCAGACCATTGACCACTCCGGAGCGAATGGCAGACTCAGTGTCTATGCCGAAATCGCGGATATCACCCTCTGTATCTACCAGCGGCAGACGAGAGGTGAAATGACTGAGCGAGCGGAATCGCAAAGCCAACCCCGGGGAGATATTGCCGCCGATGAAATGACACCCTGCCACCAGATCGCAGGTCACGGCAGTGCCGGCATCCACTATCAGGCGGGGGGCATCATCATCCATAACCCCGACAGCCGCAGCGATGCGGTCGACACCGAGAGTGCCGATGCCGGCATAATCGATGGTCATGGGCGAGGAGGTGAAGGGTGTGAGTTCAAGCATAGGAAGGCTCGACTTGCGGAGCATATCGGCAATAGCGCAAGGGTCATGGCCCACTTGACACAACGCCACGCCACCCACCTCCGGGCGGGAGAGCAGATCGCTCAGCAGCGATGTGTCGGAAGTGTCGTGACTTATCACCCCACATTGCTGAGGAGTCTCTTCGCAATAGAGGGTCACCTTGCTGCAGGTGTTGCCAATATCGACGGTCAGTATGCCTTTATGCTTCATTTTCTTCAGGAGTATGCGACATCTTTTGCTGCTTGCGCAGGGCGGAAGAGAGGATCCAAGATGCTACAATCTGGATCATGGCGCCGGCGAGAGTGAAGATGATGGTCTCATGGAGCATGCGGAATGTCAAGACATTCACCCCGAGGCGACTCGAATTGTAGAACCAGAAGAAAGAGGCGACACAGAAAGCGATGCCTGCCCACACCTCCATGCGGCGCATACGGCGTGCGCGGAACGGGCCATCCTTGCCGATGGCACCAACGATGCGCGCGCCGGTGAAGATCACCGCACCGGCTGCGAACACCCACTTGAAGATGGTGGCGAGCATGAAATTATCGATCGCGAAAAATGGCGCCACAAGCCCCACTGCCACCAAGAGGAGTCCGATATTGGAGAGCACCTCCATGATGGCACGTAGACGGATGCGCTGTGGCGTAGGAGAGACTATCGTCTCCCTGACTTGGCTATCTTTCATCATTTTTTCGTTTCGTTAATAATATAAACATCTTCGGTCGGCTTCTGCATGTGATACTCCTCACGGGCTATCTGTTCGAGCTGCTCGGTGCCGGTGATGAGTTGCATACGGCGGGCACGATAATACTCGGCGGAGTCCTTGCATGACTGAATCTCCTCCTTGAGCTCCTTGATCTGTCTCTGATACTTCATATTATTCTTCCAGGAGGTATCATCGTTGATATAGAGCAGGGTGATGATCAGCGCCCCTATCGCCACGACGGCGAAATGGGAGCGACGACGCAACCAAAAACTGAATCTTTTTAATCTTTTTCCCATATACGGCGAGAAATTAAGTCTGTGTAATACTACCACATCCCGAGTCGGATGCGAGCGAGACTATTCAACTTGCAAATTTAACAAAAAAAGATGAGACACAAAGGGTGAGTTTT